>JAJZKL010000043.1 GCA_021804185.1 Thermoplasmata archaeon
CGCAGATATCATCAGAATCCTTCCTGGTCATCAGCAGGGGTGATTTCGAGCGAGGCCTGAAGGCAGCAGAGGACGTATCGGATGCAATAAAATTCACTCTTTCTGCTGAAGAGTTCACGGCTAGATCTGCATCAGAATCCGAGGATTCTGAAATGACAATCCCAAAGGACATGCTCAAGGAGATTAAGTGCAGCGGTACGATAAAGAGCCTTTACCCGCTTGAATACCTTCTGAAATTCGTCAAGTCGATTCCGTCCTCCGAATCACTCAAGCTCAGCTTCAAGGATGATTATCCTCTAACGATAGAGTTCAACTTTGGCGGCTCCGGTTTGATGAAAGGTCTCTTCCTGCTAGCTCCAAGAACGGAATAATAATTCTACTAGCGGGGAGGCTTGCTGGAGATAAGCCAATCAATTATTTTTTTACAAACTATTTTGAGAACTCGTTATATAATTTGAAGGCATATTTGAATTGATATCAATGAACAAGCTTACTAAAGAAGAGGAACGGGTTATTGTCCATAAGGGTACAGAGAGACCATTCACTGGAGAATATGATGACTTCTTTGAAAAGGGTACTTATGTCTGCAGAAGATGCAACGCCCCATTATACAGGTCTGACAGCAAGTTTAATTCCCATTGTGGATGGCCCAGTTTTGATGACGAGATCCCTGGAGCCGTTAAGCGCCTGCCTGATCCGGATGGAATGAGAACCGAAATAGAATGCTCCAAATGCGGTGCGCATCTAGGTCATGTATTCCTTGGTGAACGCTTAACTGCAAAGAATACACGGCACTGCGTGAACTCGATCTCGCTCCGGTTCATACCTGGAGGTGAAAAGTAGATGCCTTCAACAACAGCATCAATAGTTCTCGGAGGCGGCTGCTTCTGGTGCACTGAAGCGGTCTTCAAGGAGATAACAGGCGTTGTCGAGGTTGAGCCAGGATATGCAGGTGGAAATGTTCCCAACCCGGATTACAGGATGGTCTGCACGGGCAATACAGGACATGCCGAGGTTGTATTGGTAAAGTTTGATACCGAAGAGATAAGCCTTAAAGAAATTCTCGAGATTTTCTTTGGCACACACGATCCTACAACGCTGAACAGACAAGGAGCGGATTTTGGTACACAGTACAGATCCACAATCCTGTATAAAGACGAAGGGCAGAAAAAGATAGCAGAAGAAACCATCAAGGAAATGACAACTAACAAGGTCTTCAAGAACCCGATAGTTACGACGGTTGAGCCTCTTGGGGAATTCTATCCGGCCGAGGACTATCATCATGACTATTATGCAAAGAACCCGCAGGCAGGTTACTGTATGATGGTAATTTCACCCAAAGTGTCAAAGCTGAGAAAGAAATTTAGCGACAGGATGAAAGTGAAGAGCTGATTCTTCCTCTTTGAAATAATATCTTAAAACTTCGTCGCTTCATCTTTAGAATTCAAGCTCCGAAGACCATGGAATTTGGGCAAATTCGCGGCTGATGGATGCAAGGTTTATATCATGAACCATGTCGGCGCTGATCTTTTTCCCGTCCAGAAACCTCTGATGGGCAGCACAAGCATCTCTTATCACGAAAGTCTTGAATCTAAGGTTTCCAGACATCCTTGCTGTTACGCTCACACAGTGATCAGTCGTCAGCCCCATGATATATACTTCTGGATCCCCCATTGCGCGAAGGATACTCTCCAGCCTGGTGCCTATGAAAGCACTGTTCACCAGTTTCCTGTCGCAAGGAAGCCCATCTCTTCAGGGGTGAGAGGAATTGCGACATCATAATATATTGAATTGCTATATCAATATTGTGCTTAAAACCCTCCAGATAAAGTTGCTTCCAGATGATAAACAGCGGGAAGCGTTGATCGATACCTTCATCAAATTCAACGGTGCCTGCAATTTTGTCTCCAAAGTAGCGTTTGAGAGGAAGCTCTACAACAAAGTTTTCCTCCAGAAAATTGTGTAGATGGAGGTAAGGGAAAAATTCGGACTGGCAGCACAGCTTGCCATCAGGGTCATAGCGAAGGTTGTTGAAACCTATAAGGCGAACAGGGAAGTTTTCCATGAGTTCAGGGATTTCGGTTCCATTGTCTACGACCAAAGGATACTGGGCTTCAAGGGAATGGATCAGGTCAGCATCAGCACTATCCATGGAAGGATGAGGGTACTCATTACCATCGGGAAATATGGTAAGATACCGTTCGAGAGGATAAGGGGACAATGCGATCTTGTCAGGAAGAACGGGTTGTTCTATCTCATGGTTGCTGTTGAGGTTCCCGAAGAACCAGCCGTTGAACCTAAGGACATCATTGGTGTCGACATGGGCATCGAAAACATTGCCGTTGATTCCACAGGGAAATACTATTCCGGAGACCAGGTCAAGGATGTGAGAGAACACCACGCTGATCTCCGTTCCAGACTGCAGGCCGTGGGAAATAACCATGTGAACAGGAAATCTGCAAGGAGGCATCTAAAGAAGCTCTCCGGGAAGGAGTGCAGGTTCGCAAGGAATACCAACCATGTCATTTCCAGAAAGATCCTGCGACAGCTAAAGGCACCTCTTCTGCCATTGCCATAGAGAACCTAGAAGGCATAAGGGTGAGGACAACCGTTAGGAAAGGCAACAGGTACATCCACAACTCATGGTCTTTCCACCAGCTCAGGTCGTTCATCGAATACAAGGCAACTGAGGCAGGCATCCCTGTTATCGTTGTGAATCCACGCAACACCAGCATGGAATGTCCCGTATGCCATGCCATAGACAAAGGTAACAGGCCTGAACGATCCCAGTTCAGATGCATTTCCTGTGGGCTTGAGGGAGAGGCAGACTTCATTGCATCCCTCAACATCAGGAACAGGGCTGCCATCAACCAGCCTGTTGTGGCGGGTGCTATTTTTGATCATTCGATCCACCCAGTTGCAAGCCAACGTGCTTCAGCCGTTGGTCGTTGACATGCTTGGTTATAACTGGCTCATGTTCAAGCGGCGCGACTTCTGGCTTGAATTCAAAACCTGGTTTCCCGCTTTTAAGGAGCGAAGCCGGGTTTAGAGAATCATGTCTTACATGTATGATCTTTCTTCCGTTTGAACGGAACTTTCTGAGAACATCTTCCATGACCTTCTCTGCTTCGGGATTGTTCCTTTTACCCCAAACGGGATCATCGAATCCTTTCTGAACATCAATGATAACAAGTGCAGCCAAAGGAGAGACACTTACCATGACCTATGATAACTGATGGCCTAATATGCTTAATGTAATGGCCCAATAAGAATTGGTTACCTTAATCTTTCTATCTGCAACCTGAGCCCATCAATTCCCTTGATTAAGGCAACTTCGCCGGGGACAAACTGTTCTCCTTCGTGAGCTGGAGCGGCAGCCCATATCTGGGAATTTGCCACAACCTCTATTCTATTCCCGGAAACCCGTTTTACCTTGCATCTTCTGCCAATAAGGCTTTCCAGGCCGACAAAACTATGCGTCCTGAATGGGAATCTTACCAGATTTCCACCTATTATTGCACCTACAAAGAATGATGTAATTGTATCAAGCAGGATAATCAGGATCAGTTGCGTCTCGGTAACTGGCATATCTATGCAGCGAATCAAAATATCATTTCTCGGTTAAAGTATTTTTACTATTATTCATAATACAGGTCAACTGAAGTAAAAAGGTCACAGTTCATGAATAAGAATGACCAGGACACATCACGAATATATGTATGGCCTGTGGATCATGCAAGCAATGAAAAATAGCATGCTTTTAAAAAAATAACTAATCAGATTTGGTCCTGGAGACTACCGATAAGATCATCCTGATGTCCACTAAGGAGGGACTTTGCACCAGTTTCCCTTACGATCTTGGACAGGATCTTTTTTACTGCTTCTTTCTTGCTTCCAACTGGATCAGGCATTAAGTGTCCCGGGAACAATATTAATTTTCCATCTAAACCCCACGCAGAATCCCCAACTATAAGCATATCTTCAAAATGCAAAACCATCTCATCCAGAAAAGGTAAATTCTTTTCGTCCTCAGGTCTAATGTTGTATGGCTTCAAGCCGACAGGAAGCCTAGAACCGGGTCCATATTTCACCGCCTTCTCAAGATGATGCAGCCTGATCTCATCCTCAGGTTTTCTTCTCTCAGTCCCTCTTAAATCCGGTATATAGAGGTCGACGCCCAGCACTCTTGCAAGCACTGAACTTCCCCTGATATGCGAATAGTTTGTCATGATGACAGCTACCGGCTTCCCTAGAATTTTCAATGCATCCGCAAGGCCCGGAATCATTGGAGGATCTATGGCGGCAAGGTTTCCAGAAGATATCAGGACATGACCTACCTGCTCAATCCCAAGTTCAGGATCGTTGGATTTCCATTTGAAGACATTCTTGGCAACAGGAATCAACATGACACAAATATTGTCAGGCCGTTAATAGATATTAGCATATTTTCTGCCAGCGCTCATATTCGCTCAAATTCTTAGTTATTTATACCGATTATTTTTTTTGCTAAGATTTCAGCGGTTTTTCCATCCAATTCAGGCAGGATAATTATTTACTTCAATTGGAATTGTTAATCAGGGTCCGATTAATCTGTGAAAGGGAGATCTGATTGGATCATTCAGGTTCAAGGGGGCTTGTTTTAACAACAACCTCCATAGCTGCGTTCATAACACCATTTCTTTCCAGCGCAATAGCATTTGCTGTTCCGCGCATCGGTGTGTCATTCCACCTTGATTTCATCGAAGTGGCACTGATACCCATGGTTTTTCTCATACCCCTGGCCTCCTTCATGATTTTCTTTGGCAGGATATCAGATAACGTAGGGAGAGTGAAGATATTCAGGATTGGTCTTGCAATTTTCGGAATTTCCACGATTGCTGCTTCATTCTCCACCTCGTATACATTTCTCATAGCCATGGTATTTCTCGCTGGATTAGGTTCCGCAGTACTCAGCACAAACTCCACGGCAATTGTGAGTTACGTGTATTCAAGTGGAGGCCGCGGTTTTGCTCTCGGCATAAATGCCATGTCTGTGTACCTTGGTCTTACATTTGCACCATTCCTTGGTGGTATCCTCATTGAGTTCATCGGTTGGAGGTCTGTTTTCCTATTGTCCGGCCCGGTTGGTTTTGCGGCACTTGCTCTGTCGACAGCAAGCCTGAGAAATATAGAGATACATGGAACAACAGCCAGGTCTGGACTGCTTGGCGCAGGATTTCTTGCCGGCACTATACTGTCATTGACTGCCTACGTAGCCCTCGGAGATCTTACTGGGTTTATCAGATCCGCATACATATTACCTGTAGCAGCTGTGTTCATCATACTGTTCATCAGGTACGGATCACACGGTCACGAGGAGGCAATACCATCCGAGATATTGAAGGGGAACAGGACTTTCGCTGCCTCAAATCTCACTGCGCTTCTAAATTATCTGAGCACATTCTCAATAGTTTTCATCTTTTCGATCTATCTTCAGGTGATACTGCACGTTAGCCCATTCATTTCAGGAATCCTGATACTTCCGGAGCCTGTTTTCATGGTTGCTTTGTCACCGGTGGCGGGCAAACTTTCCGACAGGTTTGGCTCGAGAGCAATTGCATCTGCAGGTATGGTGGTAATAGGCGTATCATTCCTTGGATTTTACCTTATAATCCCGCTTTACACGGCAATAATAGTGCTTCTTCTTGGAACAGTAGGCATTGGATTTGGTCTTTTCTCAGCGCCAAATACAAACTCGGTAATGGGAACTGTCTCCCGGGATAACTCAGGGACTGCATCCGGATTCCTTGGAACGATGAGATTTACCGGGCAGTTATTCAGCATTGTGCTGGCAACAATGATAATTTCTGCATTCATTCCAAGATCGCTCACAGTTGGAATGTTCTCAGGAACAGTTGTAACCATAACACCTCAATATTTTAGCAGCTTCTCCGAAGGATTCCGAACAGTGATGATCATATCCGCTATTCTAAGCCTAATTGGTGCCTTAACATCTCTCTTGAAGAATAAGGGAGACTAATGTGAATATGCTATTCCATCTCCCAAGCAATAGGAGATGGTTTACAGTTCATCAGATCCCGCTGATCACAAAATGATCTTCTCAGATCTAGATGGTTGATTTCTTGCTGTTTTTTAGCACTTCAGGCACTAAATGTAGACATTGTTCCATGGAAATTATATGGCATAACTGCCGGAAACGGGCCATTATTTCCTGCTGCTCATACTTGGATCAGAAATAAGAAAATATTGGATAAGTATCTTAATAAATCAGGGTCAGCAAGAGCATATTGATGTTCATTCCATTGTTTTCATCCATGACTGTCGATTTATTACTGACCTGAAATTTTTTTCTGTACGTATTCCTTGAGTGCAACTGCGTTATTGAACCTGTCCTCTTTAGAAGAATAGAGAAACGTAACTTCTTTCCCCTTGCAGAGTTCCACGAAGCCAGCGGTGTTTGGATTATGATCCAATTCTGCAAAGTATCTGAGCTTGAATTCTTCCCACTTTGCTGGTTCGTGACCAAACCATTTCCGGAGCTCATCAGAAGGCGCAATCTCCTTTGCCCAACTATCCAATTTAAGATCGGCTTTTGATAATCCCCTCGGCCACAATTTATCAACAAGTATCCTGATACCTGTACCAGAATGGTTCTTGTCATATACTCGAGCCAGATTGATCATTGGTCTTATAGTATGATATGAAAGAAAAGGATTATGTTTCTTTCTATTGAAGCTGGTCTACTAATACTTAGGATTGATCGACCAGGAGCAAAAGATTCTGTCACAATAACTTCACACTCCACTGAATTGCATCATTTGCTTTTAGTCCGCTTAGAGTTATATATTTTATTCCTCAAAATGTTCTTCTTGTGGGCTTAGGAAATAATCTGGTGAATTTATATCGATGACTATCCAATCAGAAATTAATGAACTTCCCTGTCAATGCAGGGATCCGAATGAAATGAGATAATCTCATTGCTTAGTTCTCCACAGACCATTTCAATGGTGAAATAGTAAAATTTAAGCCATATTTGTTCCTGTGCACAGAAATGGCAATTACGAATACACAGAGATGAATCAAGATGAAAGTTAAATTTGTCAAACACGGGCTAATAAACGATCACTATGCGGTTATAGAGAACTGCTGTGGTCATTATAAGCATCTAAAAGAAATTTTGTGGCACAAGAAAGAAGGATTCTTCTTCATGCTTGTAGGCGGGGGGATGGGTGGGGTAGTTCCAGTAAGGTTCAACTATTGCCCGAACTGTGGCGCAAAGACTGAGATTGTTGATGAAATGGGAAATCCTCAGCCACTGCCGAAAATACAAGAAGAAAATTCGATCAGGGAAGATTAAAATTAGAATTCTATTCAGACATTGTTCCATGGAAATTATATGGCATA
>JAJZKL010000044.1 GCA_021804185.1 Thermoplasmata archaeon
CCAGTGATGGTGGGAAACGAGAAAAAAGCCCTTGAACTGAGCACATTGCTATACAACGAGGAAAAGCTGTTTGCTTCGCCGATTGTTTATCCTACAGTTCAGTTGGGTACAGCGAGAATAAGGTTGATGCCTTCTGCTCTTCACAGCAGCAACGACATAAAGACCGCAATTGATGCCTTTGAAAGTGCCGGAAAAAAGCTTAAAATATTGTGAGTTAAAATGTTGATTAAAATTATCAGGCACTAAACCATCTATTTTTCATTGATGCAAATCAATTCTCAAACTGGTAATTTATGTTCTTTATACCCTCCGAAGCCAGGTATTTTGCTATATCCAACTGGGTATATGTGAATTTTTTGCTCAGAATAACGAATTTTTCCATTTCATTCATTTTAAAGTCCTTAATGAATCTAGCCACTATCTCCTTCCGATCCCCGTGATTGAATCTGAAAACAGCATAAGAATCGAATTTGCCATATGATTCCAGAACGCCCCGCTCATAGGAATGGTTTGTTCTTGCGTAATCGGGATGAAGCTCAATATGCGTAAAATTTTTGGCAAAAGGATTCTGTGGCACTACGTTTCCAGGTGTAACCGCAAAAAGCTTGAACTTGAAATCGGAAATGCCCTTCAGGAACTGCTCGAAAGCAGATATTCCCTGATACCTGAAAGGATCGTCCCCAAATATGAAAACGAAATTATCGTCACTTTCCCTGACCTTTATCCTTGAGAATCTGTCCGAAACGGTAGAAAGCAGCGATTCGTCTATATCATTTCCAGTTTTAAGTTCTGCCATGTCAAGAAACAGACTCTCCTTGCCCTTGTATTTTCCTGATTTTATGATTGCCGATTTCATTTTCAACTCCCCCTAAAATGACAACACCTGATAACCTTCCTTCATGCAGGTGGCGATTATTGGCCCTACCGGGTTTAATTCGATGCCGAATTCTGTGATCTTTTCTGTTAGCTTGTCCCTCTCCGCTATCCGGGAGCAGGCTACAGGTATTACGCCTGCCTCCTGAAGCTGATTTATCACGCCCATGAACTCCCTGTTTCCCTCTGCAATGGCATTTTCACTTGACCCGAAAAAGATGAGTTTTACTTCTGAAAGAAGTTTGTACTTCTTCAGGTTTAATGCCAAAAGCATACCTGATACTGCCTTTCCCTCGGCTTCGCTTCCTGATGCTATGATGATAAGTGCTTTATCCGACATAAAATAACAGTTTAACTTCGTATTAATATTTATCAATCGGATTTCAAAGAATGTTAGCGTTTTAATCCCTGGATAAATAACCCTGTATGTCAGAATGGCCACTTGTTCAAGTTGCAACAGGGACTACCGTACTGAGGATACCTGGAGAAACCTATGAAGGTACTGTGTTATCAAGGCCAAACCGTTTCCTGGTTTATGTTTCCTATAAGAACGGGACTGTTGCCTGCCATCTTCACGACCCCGGAAGGCTGAAGGAGATCATATATCCTGGTAACCGGGTATTATTCAGAGATTCCAATGGCGTCAGGACGAAGCATTCAATAACTGCAGTATATCTTGACGGCAAGTGGATACTTACCGACACCAGATTCCACAACGCAATTGCATCAAGATTCCTGGACCAGAAGTGTATCAGCGAAGTAAAATTTGGAAACCACCGAATTGACTTCAAATGCGGCAATATGTTTGTTGAGGTTAAGGGCGGCACTCTTTCTGAGGAAGGCTATGCGACTTTTCCAGATGCCCCAACCGCAAGGGGTTGCGAACACCTCAAGATCCTGCTTGATCTTAAGGCCAGAACGGGGAATTCAATGCTGATTGTGCTTTTCTTCAATCCCGAACCTGTTCTTTTCAGGCCGAACAGAAAGACTGACCCGGAGTTCAGCAGATTATTTTACGCCTGCCTTGAAAGTGGAGTGCGGATTAAAATCTTCAAGTTCGGGTTCTATGGTAACGAGGTGGTTTATAAGGGCGAAATAGGCATTTCTCAACAATAATTGAATTTATGTTGCGGGGAGGCAAAGGCAAATCAATTTATCATGCATAGGCATATCCCATCCTAGAGTTACTTGCTTAAGAATAACAGTAAAAACATAGGAAACTTTAGGTTTTACAGGTCGGGTTCAATATATCTGGACATGTTTTGTTCTTTTCTCATCAACTGCCAATTCAGGAGGAATCTTGAATGAAAGGTTACCTGACGCTGGAAGACGGAACAAGGATAACCGGAGAAACCAGGTCCATGTTCGATGATGCATACGGCGAGGTCGTATTCACAACATCCATGACCGGCTACATGGAATCCATAACTGATCCTTCATACAGAGGCCAGATCCTTGTGTTTGCATCACCTACCATAGGAAATTATCCACGGGAACTTGGAAGAATGGAATCTGACAGGATACAGGTGTCGGGCATAATAGCCAGGGATATCCACACAATCCTCCCATCCACTGAAATGAGTGAAGAATTTTACAGCTACCTGTCCGAGAAGCGGATACCTTTCCTTGATGGGGTCGACACGAGAAGCCTTGTCAGGAAAATAAGGGATCATGGTGTGATGAAGGGCTGGATTACTGGCAATGAGCCAAAGGACCTTAACTGGCCCGATCCAATGGACAGGAACCTGGTTGGAGAGGTGTCTGTTAAAAAAACCTTCAAGATTGATACCGGAAAAGAACGTGAAATACTCTTCATAGATGTAGGCACAAAAAAGAGCCTCCTTGAGGATATTGGTGAAATTGGAAACCTGAAAGTTGTTCCTTATGATCATGATTTTTCCCGGGAAACTGAAAAATATGACGCAATATTCATATCAAACGGGCCCGGGAACCCGGATCATGCTTCGCTGGAAAAGACAAGGAATTTCGTGAAGGAAAGTTATGGGAAAACACCCATTTACGGAGTGTGCCTTGGACATCAGATTTTGGCTCTTGCCCTGGGCGGAAAAACATTCAAGATGCCTTTCGGCCACAGGGGGTCAAACCATGCAGTTACAGATGGAACACATGTATGGATCACGTCCCACAACCACGGCTTTGCAGTGGATGGAGAAAGCCTTGGAAAAACTGACCTGAAAGTTTCCCAGTGGGATATAAATGACAGAACTCCCGAAATGATGGAGACGGACAATGGAATGGCGGTTTCAATCCAGTACCATCCCGAGGCCTCACCCGGTCCGCACGATGCCAGATGGTTTTTCACAAGATTCAAGAATGACCTGGAGGCGGTTAATGCCAAGAGATAAGCGCATAAAAAGAGTGCTCGTTATAGGTTCCGGACCTGTTGTCATAGGCCAGGCGGCTGAATTTGACTATGCCGGGTCCCAGGCATGCCTGTCACTGAAGGAGGATGCTATCCAGGTGGTTCTCCTGAACTCCAATCCCGCAACCATCCAGACAGATTACAGCATGGCAGATCGTATATATATGGAGCCCATGGATGTTCAGACAATCAGGGATATTATCTCAAGGGAAAATATTGATTCAATACTTCCAACAATGGGAGGCCAGACCGCCCTGAACCTGGCTGTTTCAATTGGAAAAACTGGGATACTGAATGAGAATGTGAGGATAATAGGAACCCCTCTTGAAAGCATAATGCTTGCCGAGAACCGTGAACTGTTCCACAAATTGATGCTGGATATGGGCGAACCTGTTGCAATGTCATGGACAATAAGGAGAAACACGTACCTCAGGGACCTTGATGACATACCTGACAGGGCGGTTATTGTCAGGACCTCTTTTTCCCTAGGTGGCACAAGCGGATCAATTTTCAAAGGCAAGAAAGAGCTGCTGGATTTCTGCAAAAGACTTTTCACTGAGACAGAACAGGATGAGATAGATGTGGAGGAGTCCATAGCCGGACTGAAAGAGATTGAGTATGAGATAATAAGGGATAATGCCGGAAACTGCATCATTATCTGCAACATGGAGAACCTTGATCCAATGGGTGTGCACACAGGGGAGAGCATAGTTGTGACCCCATCCCAGACGCTCAGCGACATGGAATATCACACACTGAGGGACGCTGCGCTGAGGATAATCGGGAGAATCGGCATAAGGGGAGCATGCAACATACAGTTTGCACTGGACAGCAAATCCGGGAAGTACTATGTTGTGGAGGTCAACCCACGGACCTCAAGATCCTCCGCTCTGGC
Organism: Thermoplasmata archaeon; assembly: GCA_021804185.1. Next base: position 4,152 of record JAJZKL010000044.1, read on the forward strand.
CTCAAAGGCCAGCGGGTACCCAATAGCCAGAATCTCCACAAAGATAGCACTTGGCTACAACCTGACCGAGATACTCAACCCGATTACAAAAACCACCTATGCTGCGTTTGAACCTTCCCTGGATTATGTTACAGTGAAGATACCAAGATGGCCATTCGACAAGTTTTCCGTTGACAGGACACTCGGAGTCCAGATGAAATCCATTGGCGAAGTCATGGGCATCGGAAGGACATTTGAAGAAGCACTCATGAAAGCTATAGCCTCCCTTGACAACCCTGAATCCAGGAAGTTGAGAATGTACATTGGCGGCAGTGAACTGGATGAATTACTGTCAAAACCGTCAGATTTGAAACTTTATGCAATTTTCGAGGCCATATTCAGGGGTTATGAAATTTCAGAAATAAGCAGGATAACCGGTTATGAAAATTATTTCATACAGAAGATTGCAAATATTGTTTCCGCCCTGAAGAATGTGGGTATTGGGGAAATACCAGACAACCTCAGGGAGTGCAAGATGCTCGGGATCCCTGATTCACTGATATCTTCCTTCTCCAGGATCGGGGAGAAGGATCTGGTCAGGTACCGTATCGAGAATGGAATAAGCCCGTGCTTCAGGGCCATAGACACATGCTCCGGGGAGTTCGAGGTGAAGATTCCATACCTCTATTCAACCTATTTTGAGGAGGATGAATCCTCTATTTTCCGGACTGAAAAAAAGAAGATCATTGTGCTTGGATCCGGGCCCAACCGTATATCTCAGGGGCTGGAATTCGACTACGGTGCGGTAAAGGCCATACAGTACCTCCGAAAATCAGGTTATTACACAATTATGGTAAACTGCAATCCGGAAACTGTTTCAACAGATTTCGACATATCTGACAAACTGTATTTTGAGCCCCTTACACTTGAACACATCTCGAATATAATAAACATGGAGAAGCCGGACGGTCTGATAATACAGTTTTCCGGACAGACCGGACAGAACATATCCCTGGATCTTGCGGAAATATTTGGGGAGGAATTATTCCTGGGGACGAAGCCCTCCCAGATCGTCAGGATAGAGGAACGGACTGAATTTTCTTCAAGGCTTGAAAAAATGGGCATCAGGCAGCCGGCATTCGTAACGGTGAGAAACCTGGATGAGATGTATGAAAAACTTCCTGCAATTGGCCTTCCGGTCATTGTGAGATCAAGCTTCATCATAGGAGGAAGATCAATGGATATAGTCTATGAAATGCCAGATGTTTCCGAAAGGGTTCAGGCCGTATTCAGGGAGAGACCGGGCTTTCCTGTGCTCATAAGCCGTTATCTTGACGGCGCAACTGAAGTGGATGTTGATTTTATATCCAATGGCAGGAAGAGCCTTGTTTATGGAATCTCAGTGCATATAGAGGAGGCAGGAACACATTCCGGGGATGCTACCATGGTCCTTGGCCCGGATACTGTTCAGGATAACATAAGGAATAAAATCAGGGAAATAGTGGACAGGATTACCATTGACTTCGGTCTTAAGGGCTTATCAAACCTTCAGGTAGCCGTAAAGGACGATCAGATATATGTAATAGAGCTGAACGCAAGATCAAGCAGGTCTGTTCCCTTTGTGTCCAGGGCGACCGGGAAAGACCTGGTGGGTGATGCCGTGAATGCAATGCTTACCGGTTTCCTTGAATCTGGCGAGCCTCCTGTAAAAGCTTATTTTGTCAAGGTCCCCATATTTCCCTTCAACAAATTCTCGGATCTGGACACGGTGCTGGGTCCTGAAATGAAGTCGACAGGTGAGGGCATAGGCATAGGAAATACCATGGAAGAGGCCATAATGAAATCCATGAAGGTTGCAAAACTGAGAATTGAAAAGATAGGAAATGTGCTCATAACAGTCAATGATCTTGACAAAGGCACTGCACTTAACATTGCCCGGAAGATAATGGGGGCAGGTGGAAAACTGTTCGCCACACCGGGAACACACAGTATGCTCTCTCAGAATGGCATAGAAAGCACTGTTGCATACCGGGTGGATGATGTGAGAAAGCCGAGTGTTGTGGACATCATCAATAATGGTGATGTTGATTTGATCATCAATACGCCTACAATGCTTTCCGGTGCCGTAAGGGACGGGTTTGAAATCAGGAGGCAGGCAATAAGGAAGGGAGTGCCGGTCATAACAAATGTCAGGCTCGCCGATCTTGTAGTAACTTCCTTTATCAAGAGCATCGGGTTTAAATACATGGACCTGAATGAATACAGGGTGATGAATTGAAGCTGGCTGATGCAAAACGTGATTTCGGGACTGTTTTTAATCTCATAAAAGAGATGAGTCCTCCTCATCATTTCGAATTTTCTGATCCCTTCTGGGTACTGGTCACAACGCTTCTCTCGCACAGGACAAAGGATGCTGTCACGGATGCGGCAGCCAGGGCGCTCTACAACAGGTATGGCAGTGCTGAAAAACTTGCTGCTGCCAGCTATGACGATGTCCTCGCCATGATCTCAAGAGTGGGGTTCTGCAAGGTGAAGGCCGGCAGAGTCATTGATCTCGCAGGAATAATAGTGAATAAATACGGCGGAAGTGTGCCGGAGAGCAGGGAGGAACTCATGACCATACCGGGAGTTGGAAGAAAAACAGCCAATGTTGTTCTCTCGGATTCCATGGGAATTCCTGCCATCGCAGTGGACACTCATGTCCAGAGAATAAGCAAGAGAATAGGCTGGTCCAAGTCTGACGACCCTGAAAAGACAGAGGAGGCCCTTATGAAGATTGTCCCACGTGAGGAGTGGGTAGGATTCAATCCAGTAATGGTTGAATTCGGGAAAACAGTATGCAAGCCCATAGGGCCAAGATGCAGCCAGTGCAGGATAAACAGCTACTGTGACTTTTATTCCAAAAATAAGGATTAGGGTTTCAAACCGGGTTGGGCTTGAACCTCTCCTTTGCGTCCTCTATGATTGAGGTGACCTTCTTTCTCCAGTTTATGAACACTTCGGAATTCCCAGGGTATTCCTCGTATATGCTGTTCAGTTCCTTCATGCGGTTCATTGCATAGACCATGTTTGAAAATGCGTTTATGTTGCTCATTCCCTTCAGCACAAACTTGAATTTTGATGCAAGGCTGAGTTCAGGAACAAGCCCCAGTGTTATATCTGATGCCTCCTTTGTGGTAAGGAATTTCTTCATCCCGTAGTTGATGATGTTGTTGTTCAAAGACTGGAGAAAGAAGGTCACCTCAATCATAGAGGACGCAAAGGAGAGGT
>JAJZKL010000045.1 GCA_021804185.1 Thermoplasmata archaeon
TGATTTTAACTACGTTCACATATAATAAACATAGAATATAATGGAAATCAAGAGCGTCCAGCTATCAAAATGTTGTTATTTTTATCTTAACCCTGTTTCTCAGCAAATATGCAAAGTTTCCAAGAAACCGTTCGAAATAGTTTAATCTACTATTAATTACTCTGGATTTGTGCAAAATACCATAGCTGTTCTTTCCACCGCGGCAGTCATGACAACCATAATTTCATTTTTCATAGTTTACATTGCCAGAAACAAGGAAAAATTCTCTTTCAAAAACGTTGTTGTTGCCTCCCTGGTTCTGACAATGATGGCAAGCATGCTTAATTCGCTCACCTACCTCATAGACACGCCGTCTGGATTTCTCAATACAATAATTGCTGTGAATTTCTCTATGGTATCAATGGCAATAGCCATAATTGCAATATTCTGGAGCGCTGTTTTCGGGAAATACAGCGGGGTATCTGGAAGGATTTCCACGATGTTTTCACTCCTGCTGGTCTGGAATGAGATTTCAATGGGTATCTTTCTTTATTCTCTTGCCTTCCCCGGTTTTCTCGGCCGTTTCAATGGCACCTTGCCTGGTGCATTTGAGAACATGTTTGGCGTGAGCCTGAACTATTATCTTTTCATCATACCCATGTTACTTGAAATGCTTTCCGTGACATACTTCATCAAGCATTCCAGGTTTGTAAATTCCATACTACTATCAATATTTACCATGTCCTTGTTCTCACCCACACTGGATGGTAATTCTGAATTTGTTTGGATAGGATCAACAATCACTGTTGGGGTCATGATAATTTTCATGATTTATTTCTATGAACTGCTGTCCAGGCGCAAGACTTCCATGAAACTGACTGAAATGAAAACACTCTCCTGGCTTTTCCTTATTTTCCTGTTCATGATGGCCGGTGAATTTGCTGGTAGCCTCGATTACACACCATTTGGGCTTGGTTGGTTTATCTATGGTATTTCGATGACTGCAGGAATGTTCCTCTACTTCAATGTGACTTTCAAATATGATGACTCGGGAGAAAAGAGGGTGGGATGGGTGAAACACCCACGCCTCATGTTCTGGATCCTGTCCTCATCGTTCGTATCAGAGATTCTTGCTGCCGGGGCCATTATCTCGCTATTTTTCATCAGTCACTCAACCGGCGTTTCTCCACTAGTTGAATTTTCAAATGCACTTGGAGGGGTAAAAGTCTTCACTCCTGCGTCTGAGATTGTTGACATCGTATACCTGATAGGGGCGATTGCGAACAATCCAATTTTCCTGATAATAATGGGAATTGAGATGGGAACACTGGTTGTTATAAGGATTACAAAAATTACCTGGAAGGAGAAAAGGGTCAATCTTTCCCTGGCACTTGCAGCATTCGCCCTTTATACAATCATTGGGCCAAACTTCGTGGACAGGGGGTTTTACGATCATCTTCCCCTGTGGGCCAATGTCGGTGCGCTTTCCCCACTGTACCCGTATTTCATAATCCCGGTAATCGCAAGCTACGCCATATATGCAATCCTTGCTCTGCTATTCGGCAGAAGAAGCTATTGCAGTACTCTGTGCCCTTCCGCTGTTATGTATGGGGGGACTCTCGGGCAGGAGATGATAAGCTACAACTACGAAACGAAGATAAGCAGGAACAACCTTGGGAGCAAGTTCAAGAAGAAAATATTCCCGCTGATATCCGGATCCTGGATAATTCTTGCCATCGTTTCAGTCATTTCGTTCTATTATTCAAGAAGCGGTAATCCTGGACTGTCGATTTATGGCATAGACGCCTCAGTCTTCTTTTCCTTTTTCACCTGGAATTTCCTCTGGTACATCTTCTTTATTTCCATTCCCTTCGTTGGAATGAGCCCTTGCAGGAGATATGGCTGGTGCACAACCGGAACATTTGTGGGATTTTTCAGTAAAATTGGACTGTTCAAGCTGAAAGTCAATAATCCGCAGACCTGCGTTACATGCAAAACAAAGGATTGTGTCAAGGCGTGTGAGGTTGGGCTGGCCGATCTGCCAGGCCAGTTTATCAGCAAAGGTTTTTTCAAAAGTTCGAAATGTGTCGGCTCGGGATCATGCATACAGGCCTGTCCCTATGATAATATCTTTTTTTATGACATCCGGAATTATTTAAAAGAAAAAATAAAGTAAAATGTTCAGTCCATATCTCTTGTTGCAACCTTCAGTTTTTCCTTCTTCTTGGGCTGGTCTATCTCTTCAAAATTATCCTGCAGCTTTTCCAGAACCTTTGGGAGTGTAGTGTATTCCATGTCCTCGTCCGGAAGCCTGTGCGGTTCAAAGGGACCCATTCTTCTCATATAATCCACAATGTTCACGGCTGTCTTTCTTGCACCATCGAATGCAGGATCGTCAAACATGTCTACCGGACCCGCAAGAAGCCCGTCCTTCAATACGAACCCGAGGGCAACTACTCTTGGAGGGCCGTCAAACCTTGTCATCTTTGCATCCTTCATGCCAACCGGCATAAGTGGTCCGTTGAATGATCCCCTCATCCATCCTGAAACGAGGAAGGGATAGGAGAATGCCTCAAGTGACTCGCCTGCAGCCGGAAGTCCGGACTGAAGCCTGACAATGCCGGCAGGATCGTCCTTTCCCACATACTCGCCTGCAATGAATGATAACTTATCAGTAGATATCACTGCAACGTTTTCATCCGGGAGTTTTTCGTGTGTTGGTTTTGTGTATACTCTCTTTATAACGTATTTGCTCTTTGATCCTATCATGGCAAGCAGGTCGTATACATTCTCGGGTGTGGATAAGAAGAGGCGCTTTGCTTTCATTATATCCCATACCTCGAAAATGAACCCCTCGTGCATATTCGGATCTATTACCAGTCCCGGTGTGTTGAAGGGATCAGCAAACATCTTGTAAATTGGGAAGTTAAATGCTCCCGGCTCTGTCTTGTCCATCATGTAAACGATGAAAGGCTCTGATTTTCTTGGTGTGATCTCCATCTCTGCAACCCCTGGGCCCATGCCTTTTATGTTTCCGGAAAATGCGTCCTTCAAGAGGTCCTGACCCGCGCCATATAAGCCAACCTTCTTAGCAACAGCGGTGCCGGCCTTGAATGCTTCCCAGGCGATGCCATGCACTTCTGAATTGTCTATCCCGAGGGTATGTATCATTGTAATCTGTATGTCGTCACCGACATGGGAGATTCGATAATCAGAAAGAATCCCCTTACTGTGATCCTTTACGTAGTTTTCGACCGCTTCTACTACAGGCCCGTATACGCTTGAATGACCGGGCAAACTTCCTATATCAGCCTTGATGTGGGAAATAGTTGTTTTCATGATATCAAGTAATTATGGAAATGATTGTTAAAAACTTTACCTATATGATGAGTATACAAATTCTGGATTTCTTCTGGTCCAAAAAACTATAATAGTATTGACTAAATCAGCCTAAAATGATTTCTGGGCTAGAGATCGCCGTTTTCCTTGTTTTTGCATGGATAGTTATAATTCTATACCTGAAGGAGAGAATAGGCAGGACAAAACACTTCTCAACGCTGGGCCCCGCCTTGATGATTAAGACAACAAAGAACAGGGGCGTTCTCGACAGGGTGGCCAAGCGTTTCCCCGGCTTGCTTTTCGGAAAACTGTCGGTAGTGCTATCATTCATAACACTTGTTTTCGCCCTTTTTTTCATAGTTTATGAGACTGTGCTTATTTCATCAGTAAGGATAGTTTCTGCTCCTTCACCTGCCCTTTATCTTGCACTTCCGGGAATCAACCCGGCAATTCCCATAGTCTACGGCGGAATTGCGCTTGTGGTATCCGTAGTGGTACACGAGTTCATGCATGGTGTTGTAGCTCGCAGGCAGAACATGAAGGTCAACTCAGTTGGTGCCCTGATATTCGTGGTGCCCTTGGGAGCATTCGTCGAGCCCGATGAAAAGGAAATGATCAACGCGGATCCGGTTGTGAGAAGAAGAATAGTCGCGGCTGGTCCAGGGATCAACATTGTTATTGCAATGATTTCAATCCTTATACTGATCTTCCTTCTGATGCCCTCTGCGCATGTTGTGAGCAACGGAATGTACGTAGAGCAGATATCGCCCATGACTGTTGTAAACAACACAAATGTTCCTACCGGCAGCCTCCTGACCTCGTATGGTACCTACACTGGAAACGCTGTGAACAATCTTACCACACAATCGAGAATAAATCCGGGCGCATTGGAAAATGCCTCTTTCATATATAACGGGAATAGGGAAGTAACAAAGATGAGGGCAGGAGTTGACATTGTGAACACAATTCCAGGCTACCCTGCAGCGAATTATACCGATCTGACCGGCTCCATAATACTGAGCATAAACAACAAGTCAGTTTACAATCAGAATGAACTCTCAAGTATACTTGACAATATAACACCTCATAGCAAAGTCACTCTTTCAGTACTGTATTTCAATAAGACCACACAGCATGACACGCCAGGCACATTTAGCATGACTTCGGTTTCCAAATATTCATACTATCAGAGCAACGATCCATCAGGAAACAGCAACTCTTACAAAAATCAGAGCTTTATTGGGATAGAGACAACCTATCTAGGCATATCTGGAGCGCCTATCAGCGATGTGGCCAGTTCAATATTTGGCGGAACAATCCTCACGGGAGGCCTCGCCGGGTCAATTTATGCCATTGCGCTTCCCTTTCTTGGACTTTCCCCCGTTCCAGTTTACCTGCAGACCTTATTTGTTACGCCTTTCCTGCCGACACTGTTCTGGGGGATCGTGAATATGACATATTGGTTTTTCTGGATAAATTTCCTGCTTGGTCTCTCCAATATCCTCCCAATTTCTGTGTTTGATGGCAGCCAATTTCTCAGGGACACTCTGAGGATATGGGGGAGAAGGAAGAGGCTGGGATTCCTGAGAAACGAGAGGAATGTGAGAATGATAATCAACACCATGAGTTTCATTATAATTATGATTCTGGTCTACGAAATAGTGTTGCCATACTTGAGGTGAATCCATGGATTTTGAATGTATTTATGTTCCGGGATGAACCTTTTTTTGGGAAAGTGCCTGAAACTAAGGATTTTGGGATACAAAATCATTTATATTTAGATTTGGGATAGTTTCGGCATGGCAGATGATGCTATACTTGAAGAGTTGAGAAAAATAAGGACGCTGCTTGAGCCCAAACCATCCCCCCCTAAAACTCCTCCAAAGAACTTTCTGGGGGAGTTCAAGGACTTCCTCTCGCAATACAAGGTAATGGGAATGGCTGTAGCTTTTATTCTTGGCCTTTATCTAGGAACCTTGGTCCAGGCGCTGGTAACTGATCTCCTCATGCCAATAATACAGTATGCGACGCCTCCTGGCGTGGTCTGGCAGGACATATCACTCGGTCCGTTCCTTGTGGGCAAATTTTTGGGAGCTCTGATAACATTCCTGCTTGTGGTCGTCGTGATCTTTCTCATAGTGAAGGTTTCTGAAAGGGCCAATGTAAAGTGACCCTCCTCCCTTTTTGACAGCTCTTTTTTTATCACGCAAAATAAAAAAATCCTTATACAGTTTCACAATTGACTCGCGCTACAATTATTGTGGATATAATAATAACGGGTCGAAAGAAATGGCGTTTCCTGAAGCAGTTGAGAGAAGACTTAACAAGAAAATTTGTATGAGATGCAACGCAAGAAATTCACCGAGAGCTGAAAGATGCAGAAAGTGCGGCTATACTGGCCTGAGAATGAAAGCGAAGGAGAGGAGAGGTGGACAGTAAGTCCATTTTAGCAGAATCTGATAAACCACGCGTTGCGATCCTCCGGATGGAGGGTACGAACAACGAGGAAGAAGCATTTTATTCCTTTCGGCGTAGTTGTGCTGATCCGGAATACGTCCATATAAACGAAATAAGCCGCGGGCAGATTGATCTCGAAGATTTTTCGGCCATATTTATACCCGGAGGGTTCTCCGCGGGAGACTACGTGAGAGCTGGAGCGATATTCGCTGCCAGATTGAGGTTTTCCGTGATGGATAAGCTTGTACGCTTTATTAACAGTGAAAAACCTGTAATAGGAATATGCAATGGATTCCAGGTACTGGCAGAACTGGGATTAATACCAGATATCGACGGCAGGCAGGATAGGGTCGTGACACTTGCACCTAACACCTCGAGCAGGTTCGAATGCAGATATGTGTATATCAGGATGACCTCCAGGAACAGGATCTTTAGCGCCAGGTTCTCCAACGGAAGGCCGAGGCAGGTACCGGTGGCGCACGCAGAGGGCAGGGTGGTGGCTTCGGACATGAGGATCATTGATGCTATAGATGAGAGCGGACAGATACTCTTTCGCTATTCCAATCCCGACGGAACGGGGTGTGAGTATCCATGGAATCCTAACGGATCCGTGAAGGATATTGCTGCAATAACAAACTCTATAGGTAACGTGGTTGGCCTGATGCCACATCCAGAGCGCGTTTACTATAATTTCCAGATGATGGGGGATGAGAAAAGCGATCCAAATGGGACCGGCAGGGACTTCTTTGATTCTGTCGTTGACTACATTGCAAGGAAGTAAGCCAGATATTTACCTCAGAATATGGGTCTTCATGAATTCTGAAGTTCTATCCTTGAAAACCTCAAGTGTAGAGTCGTTGACAAGCATATAATCCGCCAGAGCTATGAGATTCCCTAGCCCCCACGATAGCTCCCTGTTATCCCGATCCAGCAGTTCGGCCTCAGACTTTATGTCGTCTGGACGATTTCTTTTCATTATCCTGCTCAGCCTGTCTCTCCTGTTGGCGAATATGGCAACTACTGAGAGCGTTGAGAATTTTTTCTGGAAGTATTCCAGTTCCTCGTAGTTGCGCAAACCGTCTATGATGGTGTTCTCGTTGTCTTCTATATACAGGCATGTTCGCTGGGCCCAGATGTGCATGCCATGTTTTTCCCGCTCTTTTGATGCGAAAGCTCCGACTTCGTGGTCCCTGAGTTCAATGCCGTTCTCAACAGCGTATTTCCTCACTGTATTGCCCATGTGAACGTCCTTGAACCCAAAATAGTTTGCCACGCTGATGAACTCGTCCTTTCCTGCTCCGGGCATTCCTGTTACCAGAATCATAGTCTCACTGTCCAAACATGAAGCCCATTCCGCTTTCTGCCTCGTCCTCTTCGTTCTTAATCAGCTTATAAATACTTTCGGAATTTTTGACCTCCTCAAGCCCTTCTGGTTTAAGTTCGGCTATCCTGGAAAAAACGTCAGGCAATCCTTCAATAATGATGTAAAGGGAGTCGTCCTTTCCTCCATAATTTTCAGCATTTTTGTATATTATCGTCTGTCTGCCTACGATGTCATCTGCAAGAAGTGAATCAAGCGTCTTTCGCTTTTCCTTCTTAAGAGAATATATCTTGTACATTT
>JAJZKL010000046.1 GCA_021804185.1 Thermoplasmata archaeon
CTGTTCGATCCGAACTTTCCGAATCAACAATAATAAGTTCGTAAGGCTGAGATAGACCGGATACTGAATTCAGAAAATCCATTATATGACTTTCTTCGTTTCTTACTGTTGAAACTATGGATATTCCAGTTCCGGACAGCATTGGCTATCCTCAATCCCAGTCCATTCTTCTCAGTTCCCTTTCCTCTTTAGTACCTTTTTTATATTCCTTATAATGTTCCTTGCAGAGATGCATTTTGTTCTTTATGTCAGCAGCAGGGAAGACTTTCTTGGCAAGATCTCCCGGAACCGTTTTGAAACTATCTTTTCCGCAGGATGGGACTTCACAAATTTTCTGAGGCATGCAGACACTCCCGGCAATTCTTGGTTTTCAGACCAGATTCACGATGGTGCTCTACTCCATCAAAATGTAGCCTGATAAGCCTCCTTCAAATTGCCCTTATCTTTCTAGAGGCACAACAAGCATGAACCCTGAGTATGTAAATCTTTACCTGAAAAACAACTTCCCGATAAATACTAAAAAAATATGGGCGAAATTTTTGAGAAATGCCTCCCGTAAGCCCCTTTCTGTTAACCTTTCGGCTGGCAACATTCAACTATTCGTCTTACCCGATCCTACCGGTGGCATCAACGGATCCGTTTAGACTTTCTCCATCCAGGAAGGGTTCCCATCAGTATCCGGGGAATGTCTCCAAACTGGTTCATCCTTTTACCCGGTCTGTTTATTTCTCGTCCCTTTACCACTTTTCTCAAAGTACCGGCTTGCGACGGTTGGACTCCACCTGCGGAGAGGGGACTTTCCTCACCTTTTAAGGCGTCAGTTGCCCGGAAGCTTTTCTCTGCCTGCCCTATCAAAAATATATATTTATATCTTTCACGCAGTAAAGGGAAATTCACAACAATCAATAAAATACGATGTTTCGAGAGATTACACTGTGAAAATAGTACCACAATATTTTAATAGTGGAAATGCAAAATGGGGTAGATATGAATACAAAGCTAATAATTTCATTAGCAATGGTTATTCTTGTGGCAGGAAGCTCCCTGAGCCTTGCCGATTCGTCTTCTAGCAATACAGGCACATCGGTTCATACTCTTGGAAATTTTAGCTTTTCTGTAGCCGCAAATAATTCATTGCAGAATCTGACTTACAGCAGAGATGGAAACTCCTATATGTTTGCAAGCATGTTGTCAGTACAGGGCCAGAATATCAGTGGTGCAGTTAGTACTTCCGGTGTCTCTGGCAGCAGAATCTTCTCTACGGCAAATGCAACTCTGGAATCTGCCGGAAATTCCAATCTTCTTACAGTAATGACCACAGGAACCGGAAAAGAAGGAATGCAGATCAACATGAATGGAACTGTTTCAAAGATTTCATCTTCCTCAAATATTGAGCTCAAATCCTTTGGGATGTTTTCATTCATGGACAATACATGGGCAGTATACAGAGTAAATAACTCCATGTTTGAGGGTTACTTCCTTACGGATGGGAGTGTTTCTGTGTCCGGCTCCAGACTGGCTGTTTCACCTTCCCCCACAATGCTTAAATTCGGTTCATTCAACAACGGGGTTCTGATTTCCGCATTCGTAGATCACCAGGGATTGAATGAAATCCTCCACAGAGTCCTGAAAAGAAACGATCATAGATTTACATACAACAAAACAACGGGGCTTGTAAATGGAACATACGTTGGCTTCAATTTCAACAACACCACCGGCACTGTTAGTAACTTTACGGCAAATGCCCTTGGGAATCTCAGAATTTTCAATGAGATAAGTGCAACGGGTAACGGAACACTTGGCTCCTCCAGATACCTCCCGGTCTTCAGAGACGGAAATTTCAGCATCCTGGGCAGCCTTTTCCTCTATGCCAATTCAAGTTATCTGTTTGTGATGCATAACAACCCCACACTTAATACCGGTGCACTTCTTAACAATGGAACAATGAAGTTTGCGCTGGCAGCAGGATTCAATGTTACTGAACTGCATCTTTTCGCAGGAGCTGAGACAACCCTGAATGCATCAACTGCAAGCTCAAACAACGGCATATTCATGAATGAAACTCTGAATCTCAATGAGAATGTGCAGGCATCCTCCAACGCTTATCTTATTCATGGACATGGATTAAGGGGGTTCCTTTATGTTGGTGGGGCAAACTATTCATCATACAATAGCACAACACATGTCATTGAAGTACGTGCGAACAGCTCTTCTGTGGCACATATAACATTTGTGGCTCCTCCGGGGCTTCAGAAAATTTCTTCATCGGCGATTGCTCCTCTGGAATATGCAATTGAACACGGAAAAATAGCAGCTGAACTCTCCATTGAGGACATGGGAAAGGGCGCGGTAAACTTCAGTACCTTCTTTAACAACTCACTTAGCATAAACGTAACATCAGCTGGCTCGGGAAAAGTGTCTCTGATAGTGAGTTCGACACAGCATCTCGGAAATAACATTGCAATATTTGTCAACAGCTCCTTCCTTTCATCAACTGGAAAGATATACGTTTATTTTGACGGGAAACTGGCAACTCAGTTGACAGGAGCTGGCAGTGCTCTGAACATAACCAGCAACGTAAAGGCCTACTACGCAGCTGTACCTGAAAACGGAGGTTACCTGGTTATTGTCCATATACCACACTTCAGCACACATAACGTGACAATATCGTCAACACCCGAAGGTCTGGTATCCAACCTTCCAGGGGGAATGACCTATATTGACCTTGGAATAATAAGTGCTGTGGTAGTTGTTATAGTAGCTGGCACTGCAATTGTTTACACAAGAAGGAAGAAATAAATCTTTCCTTCAAATTATTACTTTTTCTCCAGCCCCTCTTTTTATAAGCAAATCAGCAAATGATGAAGGCAGATAGACAAGATCCTGATCATGTAGAAAGTAATCCCTGTCCGGCTGTGCTATTGGTGGCTGATCCCCTTTTATCAAAACAAGAACATACTCGACAGGTGCTTTCTCCTCAGAAGGTTTTTGTGTATTCTTATCTTCCGCCTCGGTTTCATTTCTTAATTCCGGAGTATTCTGCTCTTGCTCATTTTCCTTAATTGGAAGTATTGGCTCTTCCTTCTTTTCTCTCTGCAGGAGGACCTTATACTGATCCTGAATCTGATTGTGAAGTACAACTATAAAATCCTTCTCTTCCGGGGTAAGAGATGACATCAGTTCTGAGTCTAGATCATATACGGAGAGAGAAGCAATTTTTTCAAAACGGCGCTGAAAAAGGGCCTTGAAATCACGTTCAATTTCATCCATCCTTTCCTTTATCCGGATATATGAACTGATATCTCTGTCCTTGAGATGCTTCTCCGATTCCTGCATTAATGTTTCAAGGGCAGAGACGATGTTTCTATAGAAGGTGGGCTCCATCTTCCTGATCTTTTTTGTCCTGGCCTCAGCCCTGAGGAATGATCTTAGTTCCTCTGATACCTTATCGATCTGAGTTGGGCTGAGATTCATGCCTTTAGATAACATGTGAATATATTTAATTCTGGCTCAGGACCCATCACTTTTCATATAATCCCTGCAAAATGGTCCTCTCCATAGACAGAAATTGGTGTATCCCTGAAGACGTTTGAAAATAACTCATCCCAGTTATCCATATTTTCCCTGATGTAAATGGCCCTCTTTGGGACGGAGTCAGGAGGAATTACCTTCCATGAATCTGGATCATCCACATAGTCAGTTTCCAGAAACATTCTTCGCCTGCTTCTGCTGATATCCCTGGTGTTCCGTCGTGTGGCCAGAACCGATAATGTTAGAGAATTTTTAAAATATACATCTGGGGGAAGTGCATGATGCTTGACAACTTTAACAGGGTCAAGGCCCACAGATATTGCAGTTCTTTCCAGGCTGCTGTAAGATTCTGCAGCCAGATCTTCAGTATGCAGGATTGCTGGGACTCCTTTTGCCCGGCAGATACTGAATGCATCTGCAAGAATGGCATTGAAGCCATCTGACCTGTCTGGTGAATATTCAAAATGGGGCCTTCCGATCTCGCCGATAGCATCCGCCTTTTTTTCTTCGATGTATTTCTCAGCAAGATAAAGGCCTGCCCTCATTGATTCAAAGCCATCCATAGAATTCCTCTCAAAATGAAAGTAATCAAGAGGATAAGGTCCCAGTGTTACCAGAACTGGAATTTTAAATTCAGCCCTGACCATATCGGCGATTTTTAAAGTTCGGCCATATATTTCGCTGTAATAGTGTGCAGAAGAAACACCATAATCTGGAAGATTTACAAGATTGACTGCGTTGCCTCCAAGCCTTGTGAATCTCCTTACAGCCTCAAGGAGCCTGCCCCCATGCCTCAAATGGAGATGGTTATCCATGATTATGAACCCGCCAAAATTTTTCATAACTCCTGAATTATGAACGAAATCATCCCTATACAGTTTCGCTTTTAAAACACCAAATATAGGGCCACCCAGTATAATACCACCCTCTAAACTATTATAGAAGCACCGCTTGAGAAAAGGTTTATAATACGTTTAGACTATGGAAGCCCAAGGTGAATATATATGCAACAAGGCCAGATGGCTTATGATAGAGCAATCACAGTATTTTCCCCGGATGGTAGACTGTTTCAGGTAGAATATGCAAGAGAAGCTGTTAAAAAGGGATCCACCGCTCTCGGAATCAAATTCAAGAACGGAGTGGCACTGATCTCAGACAAGAAAGTGAGGAGCCGGCTGGTTGAACAGAACTCAATGGAAAAAATCCAGCTCATTGATGATTATGTTGCAACAGTGACATCCGGACTTGTAGCCGATGCCAGGGTTCTTGTTGATTACAGCCGTGTAGCTGCACAGCAGGAAAAGATTACTTACGGCTCACTTGTAAATATTGAAAACCTTGTGAAAAGGTCTGCAGATCAGATGCAGCAGTATACACAGTACGGTGGTGTTAGACCTTATGGTGTTTCAATGATCTTTGCAGGAGTTGACAGCATAGGCCCAAGACTCTTTGACTGTGATCCCGCAGGAACAATCAACGAATACAAGGCAGTCGCAATTGGAGCCCTGAGGGACCAGGTTACTGCATTCCTTGAGAAAGAATATAACGAAGGCATCAGCGAAACAGAAGCTGTTAAGATGGCAATTAATTCCCTGAAGTCAGCAAGTGAGGAAAACGGTGAATTCAGGAGCCCCGAAGTTGCCACTATAGTTGAAGGCAGCAAATTCAGGCTCTATTCCAAGGAAGAAGTAGAGAAACTTTCCAAATAACCCTATTTTTATCTTACAGAAATTAATGTTTTGCTTCGTAATCCCAGACTTCCAGATCAAACATTTTTATAATTTTAAATACTCCATAATTATGACCTTTTATGGTTCAGCTTGAAGATGCCATTGTGGCTAAGCTTGAATCACATGGCCATCGTTTCGAGATACTCGTAGACCCGGAGGCAACCGATCATATAAGGGAGGGAAAAATTGATCTAAGTGCCGATTTAGCCCTTGATGAGATTTATAAAGATGCCAAGAAGGGGGAGAAAGCTGGAGAGGAATCCCTTAAGGAAGTATTCAAAACCACAGATGTATCTCAGATCGCCATAGAGATTGTACGCAAAGGTCAGATACAGTTAACCACAGAACAGCGCCATAAGATGCTTGAGAGAAAGAAGAAACAGATTATAGAGATTATTGCTAGAGAATCCATAAATCCTCAAACCAATGCGCCACATCCTCCTGCAAGGATCGCCCAGGCCATGGAGGATGCAAAGATACATATTGACCCCTTTAAATCGGCAGGAGATCAGATCCAGCCTGTTCTCAAGGCAATCAAGCCAATTCTTCCCATAAGGTTTGAAAGAACCAAGCTGGCTGTAAAACTTACAGGAGATGCCTATGGAAAGGTATACGGAGACATAGTTCGCATGGGGTACCTAGTTAGGGAAGAGTGGAGTAAGGACGGAGCCTGGATAGGACTGCTTGAGGTACCTTCTGGGCTTACAGGAGAAATTATGAGCTCCCTGGGTAGAAAAGGCAAAGATGACATTGAAATCCGGTTAGTGAAGCAGTGATTTCATGGATCTCATAAAACAATTTTAGTTCTGTATTTCTCTTAGAGCAATCAATAATAAGACAAAATGACATGTAGTAGAAGCAATAATAAATATTCCCGGAAGATAAAGTGAATATCCAGTGAGGGAATTCCCGGTGAGAGGGACGGATTGATCTGGCTTTTCTCCTCATATTGAGGAAAAATGCCATGCTGGTTTCCCATCGGGAGGCAATCGGTGAACATATGGTTAAAACAAGAGAGATAGTATTTCCCGGCGACATAGTTCAGGCTGAAGGGACCAAACCAAGGAATGGAACATACAGAAACAGTGATGGCACATACTCGTCCTGTTATTTCGGTACTGTACAGGTATCAGAGCAGTTTCTCGATGTGGTTCCTTTTTCAGGAATATATATGCCGAGAAGGGGAGACAAAGTAATAGGAAAAGTAATAGATGTGGGCCCCTCAATGTGGGTCATTGATATTAATTCAGCATACAACACCCTTCTTCACATCAATGACACCCCATGGAGAGTAAATCCTGGTGACCTGAAGAGGTTCCTTGGTGTTGGTGATTATGTCTACGCCAAGATAATGTCAGTAAATGAAATCAGGGAAAGCTGGATTACTCTTAAGGATGTGGGCCTGAGGAAGATGGAGGGAGGACACATCACCAGCATAGCCGCCCCTAAAATTCCTCGTATAATAGGAAAGGGCGGATCCATGGTGAACATGATAAAGGACGCCACATTCACCAGAATAGTCGTTGGCCAGAATGGCCTAATATGGATAGATGGGGCTCCGGAAAATGTCATGGTTGCAATTTCTGCCATCAGGATGGTTGAAGAGGAGGCACACACAACAGGCCTCACAGACAGAATGCAGAAATATCTGGAAGAGAAAAAAGGTGAAATAGTTGGGAACAGCGAGTGATATTAAACTCATAAACGAAGATGGCCTCAGGCTGGACGGACGCTCAGCGGATGAACTGAGGCCGATGAAAATAGAGACAGACGTGCTGGCAAGAGCAGATGGCTCCGGAATTAAGAAATGAAACCGAGGCGGAAGATAAGAATACACAAAAACCTTCTGAGGAGAAAGCACCTGTCGAGTATGTTCTTGTTTTGATAAAAGGGGATCAGCCACCAATAGCACAGCCGGGAAATACTATCTCTCTTGTTTTAACCATATGTTCACCGATTGCCTCCCGATGGGAAACCAGCATGGCATTTTTCCTCAATATGAGGAGAAAAGCCAGATCAAT
>JAJZKL010000047.1 GCA_021804185.1 Thermoplasmata archaeon
TTGCTGAGTCGCTCAGCATTAGCTTCCATAGCTAATAATGTGTTATTTGTTTATATCACTTTCTGATAGGTATCTCACCAGTGAATCAATATTGTGCACCCTCTATGAAAATAGGTTCAGATTTACAAATCGTTTACGAATGTCATGGTACAAACTATATGGTGTAAAGAATCAGGTCATTCAGCCATTGGCAAACATTAAGAACATTTCTGCGCTGAATCCCATGTGATAGAAGAAGTCTCACAGATACTGAAGATGGATAATTACCTCTCCAACATGAACATACAAGTGATCAAAGCAGAGAATGGACATGTTGAATTTTCGGTACCCATAACCGACAACATGCTCAGGATAGGGGCAATAGTAAATGGCGGAGCCACAATGACTCTTATGGATGCAGCCGGAGGCATGGCAGTTTATACACTGGGGCATGGATCAAACCAGGTCACTGTGAATCTGAACACCAACTTTTTGCGAAAAATTGACAAGGGTCCGCTTAAGGTGAGGGGGACGGTTGTAAACAAGGGGAAGCGAATAGTGTTTGCCAGGATGGAAATAATAGATTCCAGCGGAGAATTGTGTGCCGATGCCTCAGGGTCATGGTACATATACTGAGGGATAGAATTGGAAGCTGATGAAAACAGGTACGAAGGGATGCTGTCCGGAAAGACTGTAGTTGTGGCAGTCACTGCAAGCATATCACTTTACAGGATACCTGACCTTGTTAGGGAACTGAGAAGGGAAGGCGCAAGAGTTATTGTCGGGATGTCGCAAGAGGCTTCCAGGCTCATCAGCCCGACAATTTTCAACTGGGCTTCAGAAAATCCAGTTGTCACCGAGATCTCCGGGAACATAGAGCACATATCCCTATTCATAGGGCACACAAGGGACACATCACTCCTTATATGCCCAGCCTCATACAACTCCATAGGCAAGATTTCAAATGGGATATCGGACGACATACCGTCACTATTCTTCTCATTTGCAATGGGGAACGGGAACCCAATTGACATATGCCCGGCCATGCATGAGGGCATGATGATAAATCCCATAAACCAGGAGAACCTGGAAAAACTGAAGGGGTTAGGCGTTGGAATAATCCCTCCAAGAATGCTTGAGCAGAAGGCAAAGATATCTGAAAACGATCTGGCAGTCGATTATGTATGCAGATCCCTCGGGGGCAGGCCTCTGCGTGGGAAACGAATTCTAGTAATAGGGGGGAGAGGGGAGGAGAAAATCGATCCGGTAAGGTCAATTTCAAATTCAGGATCTGGGCTAACATTCTCATGGTTTGGCATAAATGCATTCAGACTTGGGGCGGATCGTATTGTTATGATAGGAAACACGGACTTTAGGATACCAGACTACGCGGACTACAGGAAGTGCATAAATATTGAGGATTTTGAGGCTGAAGTCTTAAAGGCCCTATCCAAGGAAAAGTTCGACATGGTTATAAACTGCGCATCGCTTCCAGATTTCAAGGTTTCTAACCGCTCTGATACCAAGTTGCCTGGAAACAGAAGAATTCTTCTTGAACTTGAACCGCGTCATAAGCTTCTAGAAACTGTTAGAAGGCACCACAGCGGAACTCTGATCGCATTCAAGCTTGACCATGAGATGGGGGCAGAAGAAATAAGAAAAAAACTTGAGGCCAGCAGCCCTGACGCAATTGTCTACAATGTCATAGACGGGATTTCCAGCCCATTCGGCGAAGTGAGGAACCATTACAGGATCATAACGCCCAGAGAAACCATTGATTTGGGCAGTTTGCCTAAACCGCAGATGACTTTGAAGGTGCTTTTGTCGTTTGCCAGCGGGGGTAAGGAATAAATTGAAAGTAACTGCAGTCCAGATGAAGCGAGGCAGTATTAGTGAATCCATTCAGAAATCTAAGTATGCGCTTCATCAACTGGAAAAGGAGGAGCCGGACTTAGTTGTACTGCCAGAGAAGTGGGTGACTGAAAAAATAACAGAAAGTGATCCCGCGTTTCTCAGCCTTATGGAGTTATTTCAGAACTTTTCAGAGGAGCACAACTGTTCTATTATACCTGGCAGCTTCAGTCTTGTCCGCAGTGATGGCACATTCAACAGTGCCCCAATGATCAGTAGTGGCAGATTGTTAGGCTTTCAGGACAAAATTTCCCTGTACAGGGCGGAAAAGGTGACCTATAGCCAAGGTGATAGCATAAAGGTATTCAAAACAGATAACGCTCCCATCTCCATTGCAGTATGTTATGATCTGGATTTTCCATACTTCACCAAGATAGCTGTAAAAAGGGGTGCGAGGATTTTGGCAAACCCCTCCCTAATCAATGAAAAATTTCATGAAATGTGGTGGATTTACGCTCGTGGGAGATCGCTGGAAAACAGGATTCCAATAATTTCCGTAAACTCCCTTTCAGCACCGTTCAATGGAAACTCCATAATAACTGGCCTGAAAGCCACTGATGATGGGGTGTTGCTTCAGGACCATTTTTGCGGAAAAGAGCCGCTGGCCACAATTGATCTGGACCTGTCTGATATAGAAGATGCCATGGACAAGAGGATAAATGAGGACCCTGGAAGCTATTCACTGGAGTGGGAGGCTTGAACCCAGCCTCTCTTCTTTCAGGCAGGCAGAAGGAAATCAGCCAGCATTCCGGCAACTAATCCGGGATGAGTGACATGGGGGGTGTGACCGGCCCCATCTATTAGCCTAAGGGAAGACCCCGGAATATTTTCATGAAGGATTTTTGCATATCTGCTGTCTATTATCCTGTCTTCCTTGCCCCATACTATCAGGGTATTCCATCGTATGTTACGTAGCATTTCAACGGTCAACTTTTCGATTCCAGAGGCATTATGCTTCACTATTCCTTCTATGGTGGTCCGGTTGTTGGAGGGATTCATGGCCATCACCCTGTCCACAAACCTGGCTGTCGCTTCACTGGGACCTTCCCCAACTGTGGTGTTAATTCCGGCAGAATCTTCCAGCACAAGCCTTCCTGCCTGGCCTGATCGGAGTGCATATGCAAGTGAGACCCACCCGCCATAGGAATTGCCAACCAGGACCGGCTCCCTTATTCCGCAGGCAGAAATGAATTCCTGAATCATCATTACCTGCATGGAAACAGAGAAATCATATCCGTCGATTCTAGTCCGCCCATGTCCGGCCAGATCAGGCATAAATAATCCCAGCTCCTCTGGAAGGTACTGAGAAAGCTTGATCCAGTTATTTCCAGAACCTCCCAACCCATGAAGGAAAACCACTTGAATATTGCCCGGGCGGCTAAGATACGAAACAGTGCCGTTTGACACGCTGACGGTCTTGCGTTCCATGGGGGAACATCAGTCTGGGCAATAAAAATCTACAGAATATCGTAAAGCAAGATCAGCAATAATGTAATACAGTTTTGTACAAAACGTGATATTCTTGCCATGAATATGGGGATATGCCCTTTCAGGATCTCAGGGACTACTTGGACAAGCTCAGATCATTGGGAATGCTGGCAGAAGTAAAGGCTCAGGTAAGTCCTGACCTTGAACTTACACACATACTGAGCGAGGAGCTAAGGGTAGGAAACAAGCGGACCCTTCTCTTTCAGAACGTGCTTGGTTCCAAGGTTCAAGCTGTAGGCAATCTTTTCTCAGATTGGAGAAGAATGACAATGATACTCGGCGATGAGCCAGAAAACATAGGTAAGAGACTGCTTGAGCTAGTAGAGGTTCCAAGCGACACTGATTCAATGGTAGCCAGGGGGCTTAAGATGATGAGGGAACTTGGGGGAGTAAAGCCAAAAATCAGAAACGGCCTTGGTTCCGATCACCATGAAGTTGAGAAACCCGATCTGGGAAATTATCCAATCTGCAAAACATGGCCAGAGGATGGTGGCCCGTACATTACTTTGCCCCTGGTTATAACCAAGGACCCAGTTACTGAAGGGAGGAATGTAGGAATGTACCGCATGCAGGTTTACGATTCCGAAACTCTAGGAATGCACTGGCAGATACACAAGGGGGGAGCCGAAAACTATGACAAGCAGAAGAGAACGGGCAAGCCCATGGACGTGGCTGTTGTCCTGGGCACTGATCCACTGAATATATTTTCGGCAGTCGCGCCTCTCCCAAACGGGCTAGACGAATTCTCATTTGCTGGACTCATCTCAAAGGAAAGGGTAGAGCTGGCAAAGGGGGCCACGGTTGACCTGGAATATCCAAGCAATTCGGAAATTGTCCTAGAGGGTTATGTGGACCCACAGGAGACAAGAATCGAAGGTCCTTTCGGCGACCACACCGGCTATTACTCCCTGGAGGAGGAATTTCCTGTATTTCACGTTAGGAAGATCATTGAGAGGAAGAATCCAATCTATCCAACCACAATAGTTGGAAAGCTCTGGCATGAGGACGTGATCATGGGTAAGGCCGTGGAAAGGATGTTCCTGCCTATCATACGATTCCAGATACCTGAAATAGTGGATCTCAATACCATGGAAGAGGCAGTATTCCACAACATGGTGATTGTTTCCATAAAGAAGCGTTATCCAGGACAGGCGAAAAAGGTAATGTTTGCCCTCTGGGGTCTTGGGCAACTTATGTTTAGTAAGATAATTGTTGTTGTTGACGATGATATAAACGTTCATGACAGGAAACAGGTGATATGGGCAATGACTACGCGGATAGATCCTGACAGAGACGTGTTCACCGTGCCAGGGACAGTAACCGACAGCCTGGATCATGCATCCCCGATTTTTAATTATGGGTCAAAAATGGGCATAGATGCGACCAGAAAAGGCCCGTCAGAGGGATATACTCGAAAGTGGCCGGAGGTAATGGATGTTCCTCAGGAGCTAAAGGATTCTGTAAAGAGAAGGTGGAAGGAACTGGGCCTATGAAGATCAGGGAAATCGTCGATTATATAAAACTCGAGCATACTGTATTCGATCTTCCATTCGTCTTTAGCGGAGCTGTCCTGGCCTCTCAGGGCCATTACAATTACGTTAAGCTCCTCCTAATACTGCTGGCAACAACCAGTGCACGGGCAACAGCAATGTCTGTCAACAGGATTGCTGGTCTCAAGTACGACAGGTACAACCCAAGGAAAAAGGAATGGATTCTGGTTTCGGGCAGGCTTTCAGTGAGGAAAGCCATCCTCCTTACCGTTATTTTCGGGTCCATTTTTGAGCTTTCCACACTGTTCCTTAACAGATTTGTGCTTCTGCTTTCGCCGATCGTTCTCATAATGTTTGTGACTGATCCATTGCTGAAGCGCATAACACCATGGAGGCACCTGTATATGGGACTGACAATTGGTGTTGGCGTTTTGGCGGGATACCTTGCCATAGATCCGGCTTTTCCCTCAACGCTGCCGCTTTATCTCATATTTCTTGCCTCGTCCCTATGGATAGCTGGATTTGACATGATATATACAATTCCAGACGTGGACACGGACAAAGTCTTCGGCCTGAGGACCGTCATGACGGATTATGGAATAAGAAGGGGGCTTATACTATCGGATGCAATACATGCAATTACATTTGTGTTCTTCCTATCACTTGCCCTCTATCTTAGATCCATATTTTATGATCTGGCGCTTATCCCCATCTTGGCGCTCATAGTTTACCAGCATTACATCGTGAAACCGGACGATCCAAAGAGCATCAGGGTATCGTTCCAAAACTCAAACACGTTCATTGGGATAATATTCCTTGCCGCGCTGATACTCTCAGTATCCTTTGGGTCATTTTAATGTCCGCTGACAGGTTCCGATTTTGCTGACTTTTCTGTTCTCATCATGGCTGAGAATGCAAGGAAGGCTCCTATGGATGCAACGCCAAATAGGCCTATGGCAGACCACACTCTCAGTCCATTGTATGAGTAGAATGCCAGAAAGAATGCCCCCACACTGGGTCCAAGCGCCCTCCCGGTTGAGTTGACCATGCCAAGGAATCCCATATATCTGGCAGTTTTTCCAGGCGGGGCAATTCTCGATACCACGGAATTCATCACGGGTGAGGTAAGATTTTCCCCAAGGGTAATGACGACCATGTCACCCATAAACTGCAATAAGGTTGTGGAAAGTCCAACGAGCAAATATCCTGCTGTATAGGCAATTGCACCTGCAATCATGGAGATTATTTCCGGGTACCTCTTCATAAAATTGGAAATAGGGTATTGCCCTATGACAACAACGGTTCCGTTGACGGCGTATATGTACCCAATCATGTTGCTAGGAATGGCAGCCTTTATGCCTGCATATAAGGGAAGGGTCACGGAAAACTGTGAGGAGACCAGCGTAACTAGAAATGTCCCGGCTGAAAATACAAGAAGGAATCTGTCGAAGGAGATCATCTGTATTTTTCCGCTCTTTTTCCCGTTGCGGAAATTCCCTCTATCTTTAACAAAGAACAGGACCACGATTCCCTGCAGCATGCTTGAAAATGCTACAAGAAGGAATATCCACAAAATTCCGAAATTGAATATGAGAGATCCAGTTAGAGGCCCAATGGCCCAGCCCAGGTTAGAGATTATCCTGTAAATGACATAGCCATTCATTCTGTCCCCCGCAGAGGTTACATCCGCTATAAGAGCATTTGCAGAGGGGAAAACCAGAGCACCGCCAAATGATGTCAGTACGAAGAGAACCATTATAATCAATACGGGAAAGTGAAAAAATATGCCAGCGGCAATGATTAGATAAAGTGAAAAACTGGCGGTGCTGCCAATCAACAGGGTACCTTTCCGTCCGAGTGTGTCTGCGAGGAAACCTCCGACGACGCTGAAAATTATTGAGCCCACGGACAGAAATGTGAAAACTATCCCCACAAGAAAAATGGATACATGAAGATCCTCCTCAAAGAAAAGGGCCATGAAGGGCCAAGTGGCTCCAAAGCCTATAGAACGTATTCCGGAAGCCAGGCTTACGGCCCAGAGTTCCCTGTTCCCAGTAAGGAATCTTCTAGAAAGAATGCTGTTTCGCGTACTGGTGAAGACTAGGGAAATATATTAAATGTGGCTGTATGGCTATTCCGGCAGAATCTTCACAAGGTCAGTCCATGAATTGAAATCTTTCCCTTGAGGCTCTTCTTTATGGTCACCTCATCTCTGTTCCTGTCGATTGCATTGTAAACTGCTTGATCTATGGCTATCATGTAGCCCTCTCCAAGAAATATTCTGTGCGAATCGTCAGGAACCTGTCCTATCCTTGCCTCAGATCGATAGATAGGCTGGCAGTCAACATCATTGCACGGCCCCTTCTCTGTCCTAGCCTCAATGATTATGTAATT
>JAJZKL010000048.1 GCA_021804185.1 Thermoplasmata archaeon
CGATCTTTCCGGGGCTTGTTCGAGGAGAGATGTATCTTGAATAGTCCGAAGCGTACGGCCCCCAGCTCATTATGTAAGAGAAGGAAAGCGCGAGTACTATTCCGAACTGAGTAAACAGAGTCAGCGATGTGTTCGCAGAGTATGTGATTGCCCAGTGCAAATGGTCTAAAGCAAAATATGTAACAACAACAAAAATCACTCCCAGAACGTATGACATTATTCTTTCAAATTTATGTATGAATTTGTGGCCGAAATATGCTGATATGCCAACGATAACTGCAACTAGAATTATGGAATATATGAGGAATATCCCGCTTATCAGCAGACTTATTGCAAATGCAGCAAGCACTGTGTTTATGGTCAGCCATCCTGTCGTGTTCAGCCATTGCAGGACAGACATAATTGCCCCGCCGCTATCACCGAACGACCTCCTCCCCATTACCATCTGTGGCACCCTCGACCTGGGGCCAACCGCGCTCATAAGTCCCAGCAGTGAAGCACCAAGGATATTGCCTAGGACAAGTGCGATAAGGGTTGTGTCTAGGTCAAATCCGAAATATATGGGAAGAAATCCAAGGGCAAAATCGCCAATGGTCAGGTTTGAAGCGAACCAGATATAGAAAAGGGAAGATGCTTTCGGGCCACTGGCATTGTCTGGTACTGCCTGTACATCAAGCCTTTCAGGTGTGAAAACGGAGTCTGCACCTAACACTTGTTCGGTCATATGGGATAATAAGGAAAAGGTATTAAATTGTAACGGGGCTGGAGGGGAACTCGACCAAGGTACCTTAATGAGTCTCCGAGTTTGTGTTCACTTCAGGTCAAAAATTACTGTTCAATACGAAACCCGCCGGATCAAGTTTTTAATACACAACTCTATTTTCATGACGATGAACCCCAAGCTAATGGTAGAAGCTGTCCTCTATGCAAGTGATAAACCCTTGAGCATAAGGGATATATCCCGAGTCATTTCATTGCCCGCAAAGGAGGTCTCGAGTGAGATGAGGAAGCTTGTCCGTGATTATGGCAAGGGGGATGCTTCAATGACGATCGTCAGGATTGGGAACAGGTACAGGATGCAACTTAGGGAGGAGTACCTTGATATCGTAAATGCAGTTTCGGAACCTGAACTGACAAGACTGGAGTTATCCATAATGGGATTCATTGCATCTCATCCATCCTGCAAGAAGGGAGAACTGAGGGAAAAATTCGGGGAGAAGTACATCTCCTCACTGGAGATACTTAAGTCAAAAAAGCTTGTTCATGGGACAAAGTACAGGAACACAGAAATACTCACAACTGGAAAGCGGTTTTTTGAATATTTCGGAATTGACAGGAATAAGTTTGGAGAGCTTTTGAAATCGGTTTCTGATGACAGGGCAGGTAGTGAAAGGAATGAATAGGATACTGCTCGTTGGCGGCGGAGGGAGAGAGGATGCTGTAGGAAGAAAAATTGTTGAGGGAGGGGCATCGTTGTATTGCGTTGCCAAGAACCTGAACCCTTCGCTGGCAAGAATATCTAAGGATTATAGAGTGATGGATGAACTTTCATATGACAAGATCGTCCAATATGCTATGGAAATGAAAATAGACCTTATGTTTGTGGGCCCAGATCCTGTTCTTGAAACCCCCCTGGTTGACCTCGCTTCAAAATCCGGCATTCTTGTACCATCACCATCCATGGCTGCAGCAAGAATAGAGACCTCGAAGGAATACATGCGCAGCTTTGTCGAACGCAATGGCATAAGCGGAAATATTTTTTCTAGGGTTTTTTCAAACAGCCGGGAAGCGGCTGAATTCATCATGTCCAGTGACCTGGAATTTGCCATAAAGCCCATAGGGCTTACTGGTGGAAAAGGTGTCAGGGTTATGGGGGTCCAGATAAATTCAAGGGAGGAAGCTGCAGCTTATGCCTCAGAAGTTGCCAGCAGGGACGGAAAAGTACTGCTGGAGGAAAGGATCAGTGGAGAAGAGTTCTCTCTGCAGGTATTTTCTGATGGAAGAAGTGTTTCTCCCATGCCCCTTGCACAGGATTACAAGAGAGCTCTTGAAGGAGACAATGGACCCAATACAGGTGGAATGGGATCCATAACGGGGGCTGATCACGGGCTTCCCTTCATTACGCCTGCATGCCGCGACAGTGCACTGAGCATCATCAGGAGCGTTGTTCATCACATGAATCTCGAGGGTAACCCTTTTCGTGGAGTAATGTACGGTCAGTTCATGCAGGTGAACGGTACTCCTAAAATTGTAGAAATCAACGCCAGATTTGCAGATCCGGAAGGGATAAACGTGCTCTACCTGCTTGACGAGAATCTTCCCGATATATTATTCAGGATAGCGGAGTCTTCATTGGGAAGCTATACAAGATTCCTCCGTAAGGCGACTACACTGAAATACATAGTACCAAACGGGTACGGAAGCACCCCGCTACCAGGCCCCCTGGAGATAGAACTTGCAAATATGCCTGAGGATTTGCGGATTTACTACGCTTCAGTTTCAGGGACACCCGAGAAAGTCCAGATGACATACTCCCGGGCGCTTGCTGTCATAGCCAGATCAGAAACAATAGAGTCAGCTTCCGACCTGGTTGAGGAGAACCTGTGGAGAATAAAGGGGAACTTTTATGTCAGGCACGACATCGGTTCACGGAAATTCTTGAGGGCAAAGATGAATTAGCAAAATCATTTGACTTTCACCGTTCCGAGAATCCTGGGCACTGAGGTATTCGAACAAACCGCCAGTGTGTCCATGTAAACAGACAGGGGCCTATCCAGGGTTATTTCGTCACCGCTCCTGAACCCCCTAGAATATTTCATCTGATCGCATATGAACACTTCATTGCCGCTGACGTTTTTTCCGGCAAGAGTGGGGTGAAACTCAATTTTTGACTCTATTTTCTCCACTTTCTTCAACCTCGCTTCCGTCAGGAACATGCCCCTTTCCATATCATCAATCTCTATATTCTTCAATGCAAGACCAACTCTTGAGCCAGCGGGGGCAGACTCAACATCAACATCCTGCATCTGTATGGATCTAATCTGAACTGGATTTTCTAAGGTAGAGGCATACAGGTTCTGGTGTTTTTCCACGGTTCCGCTCAGAACGAATCCCAGCGCTACTGTCCCTACACTTTTTACCTTGAAAAAATGGTCTATGATAACGCTGGTCCCAATCTCTTTTCTTTCTATCTTCAAACTGCCGATGGAGCTGGCTAGCTCAACAGGAGATCCATTGAAGAATGTATACTTCGACACTACGGTATTTGATATTATTTTCTTGACAAGAGCTGCCTTATTCTCGTCTTTTAAAATGATAAACCCTCTTTCTTTCTTCATGAGGTCAAGTGCTATGAGCACTTCCCCGAGATCCTTGTTTATTTCATCAATTCCCAGCAATACAATATCGGCTGGAAATATTGTATCGGTGAGCGACGACATCTTTTCAGGAAAGCGCGATGGGGACAATATTGTGAAGACCGTATCACCATCCTTCCGGTGATAAATTGTAATATCGCTTTCGGTGCCTTTTTTTGCAATTTCCCTGATAACTTCTGGGACATTGTATGCGAAAATGTTTATGGGATTCATGACGCACAGTAATATTATCTGGGGATATAAACAGATTTCAGGTGAAATCGCCGTGTATCCCTTTGTTTATGGTATCAGAAAGTAGATCGATATACAGCGGGCGGTCGTCTGGAAGCGGCACCCTGGAATAGCTCATACCAGATCTCCTTACAAATCCACCGAATTCATAATCGAGATCATACAGGACTTCGAGGTGTGTGTAAAGGAATCCTATTGGTACCGTGATAACGACTTTTTTTCCGGATGAGGAAACCGGGGCAAAAATATCATACACGGACGGCTCGAGCCAGCTCTTCCCATATTTACCCCTGCTCTGATACCCACACAGGTAATCGCCTATCCCAGCCTTTTCTGAAATTCTTTCCGCGGCATTTCTGAAGGCTGTGTCATACCCTGATTCATCGTTCACAGATTTAGGCAGGCTGTGGGCTGTGAAAATAATCTGGTTGTACCTGCTGTCGAAACCATCCGTTCCAATTATCAAATCTACCCACATTCTGTGGAACATACCCGAAGAATCCAGTCCGTTAACAATTGACAGGCGGATGTCCGGCGCCACCTTACCAACTATTTCACTCAATGGTCTTGCATAGGATTCAATAACATTATGTGACGGGAATGGAAACAGAGGAATTGCCAGTATCCTTTCATAACCTTCAGATGCAATTGTTCTGACCATATCTGAAATCCATGGCTTCCAGTGCTTATTTCCAAGGAATACTCCTACTTCATCTTGCCCGAACCTCTTCCTCAATTTATCGGTAACAGAGTCTATTATTCCATTTGATGGTGAAGTACCATTTACCATCTCGTATTTCTCTGTATTTTCCTTAACCGCGTACTCCGGGACTGGCTTGCCTTCATAAATCCCCTTGAGATACTCGTCTACATCATTCATTGATGTGGGGCTCCCGTATGCCATCAGCAGGACAGCTGTCTTCATGAGTGTCTCCTGAAATCGTGTACCATTCTCACTATCTCCTGCAGCGTTCTATAGTCGGTGTTGGGAAGCACTCCATGACCCAGGTTGAATATGTAGTCCTGCTTGTATGATATATCATCCAGTATCCGTCCCACCTCCCTCAAAGCACCGACTGGCGATTCGGCCGCAAGGGCTGGATCAAGATTACCTTGCAGACCTGCCTTTCCGGAGGAAACGGAGTCAACTAAGCTGAGTCGTGATCTCCAGTCTGCACTTATGTAGTCAACCCCCGACTCAACTATCTGCGGTGCAATGCCGGAAGTTGCAATGGAGAAATATATTACCTTCCTCCTCAGGGGTGATAACTCGGAAACAATCTCTGACAGGTATTTTTTCATCAGGCCATCATATTGGTATGGAGAAAAGAACCCCGCCCAGCTGTCAAAAATTTGCACCACATCAGCCCCTGCCTTGATCTGGATTTTCAACAGTGATATGATCATCTCTGTCAGAAGCGCCATGTTCTCATGAAACATACGTTCATTCGACGCAATCATCCTTTTCGTTGCAACCATATCCCTGTCCCCGCCCCCGGAGACGAGATACGAAAGCATTGTAACAGGCCCGCCGGAAAAGCCTATAAGTGGGAAGTCTCCGTGCGTCTCCTTGAATTTCCTTATGGTTTCGCTCAGGGGATACCTCATCTTCCTCTGGTCAAATTCCAGTAACCTTGGGTATGGCCCATCGTACGCCGCAGGCTGGACAACCGGACCGGTTCCATCGGTAAAGTCAACCTTTGCACCCATCGCTTCAAGAGGAAGAAGTATATCAAAAAAGACTATCGCAGCATCAACGCCAAGCCTGATGATTGGTTCCTCCATTATCTTCACCAGAAGAGCAGGATCCATGCACATTTCCTTGATGGACTTTGACTTCCTTGCTTCCGTATAGCCAGGGAGATAGCGGCCAGCCTGGCGCATAAACCATACGGGGATAGAATCCGGGATAGTGCCATCCAGAACTTGTTTAAAGGCATTCAAAATTTAGCCCCTCCTTTCCCTGCTGTTCGTCATCCTAAGGTTTTGTCCTTCTTATGGTTCTCGGAAACGGGATAGCATTCTTGATGTTGTCCAGTTTGCATATCCACATTATTGCCCTGTCCAATCCCAATCCGAAGCCGGAATGCGGGACACTTCCGTATTTCCTCAGATCCATGTACCAGTAATAGTCTTCCGGGTTCAGTTGGTACTCTTCCATCCTCTCCTTCAGTTGATCCGGATCCCATATTCTTTCACTGCCTCCGATGATTTCTCCGTACCCTTCAGGAGCAAGGAGATCGTGGCAGAGCAATTCTCCAGGGTTCTTGGGATCAGGCCTGTGGTAGAATGTCTTCAGCTCCTTTGGATAGTGTGTTACGAACACAGGGCGATCATAGTGAATCATTATCTGCTTCTCCTCATCGGAACCAAGGTCGTCCCCATACCTGATGTTCATTCCGGTTTCCTGTGCTCTTTTTATGAGGTCAGAATAGGTCATTCTCAGGAATGGCTCCGTCCATCTTCTCAGGTCTCCCGTGTCCCTGCCAAGAATAGCAAGTTCGGGCTGGTTCTCCTCCAGTACCCTTCTTATTATGAAGTGGATCATGCGCTCCTCTATGTCCATCATCCCGGAATTGTCCACCCATGCGACCTCGGCCTCCCCGTGCCAGTATTCAGTCAGGTGCCTCCAAGTCCTGGACTTCTCCGCACGGAAGCTGGGAGAAATCGTGAAAACCTTCTCTAGGCTGAAAATCATGGTTTCAAGGTAGAACTGTGCGCTCTGGGTAAGGCTGACCTCTGACCCGAAAAAAGGGACCTTGAAGAGTGTTGTGCCTCCTTCAGTTGCTGTGGAAACCATGAAAGGGGCTTGTACCTGGTAATAACCTTCAGAATAGAAAAAATCTGCAAATGCCTTGAAGACCGTTGACCTGACCTTGAGAACGGCAGAGAACTCCTGGCTTCTCAACCACAGGTGCCTGTTGTCAAGAAGGAACTCTTCCCCCTTGTCCTTCGTAATCGGGAACGATTCATCCTTCTGATATACCCTGAAGTCTGTTACTTCTATTTCATACCCTGTGATTGCGCGATCATCCTTCTTCACGGTGCCTTGGAGTTCAAGGCTGCTTTCTATGCCAAGGGAAGATATCACCTTGAATTTCTCATCCCCCAGGGTCGCAATGCTTGCAACGGACTGTACAATGCCGCTCGAGTCCCTCAACACTACAAATGCGATCTTGCCGCTGCTTCTTGTCCTGTAAACCCATCCATGAACAGTCACCGGTTTTCCAATAAATTCATCGGAAAGTATCTCTTTAATGGAGTGCATCAAACGAGAAATGACGGACAGCTATTATAATTTTGTAACGGGCTTCAGTTTTCTGCTACCCTGAGCCTTAATGGATACTCAAATTTTCCAGGAATTTCGAAATGTCCTGAACCGACATTTCTCGCATCGCCAATCCCGCTAACGGCTCTTTCATAAACGATCTTCGCTGTTTCTTTCTGGTTCATCTGGAATTTTATCATTGCAACTGCCAGATGTATTATGTTCTGTATGTACGCCTTTTCCGATCCGGAAACGCATTTCCACAAATCCTCGAGCAGCATGTGCGCCTCCCAGTATCTCTCCTCATCAAACAGGCAAGAGGCTGTTTTAAGG
>JAJZKL010000049.1 GCA_021804185.1 Thermoplasmata archaeon
TCGAAACAGGAGAAACCTGAAACCTTTCTTTCCCTGGTATTTCTTGATGTACCTTTCGTCAACATTTGACAGATTGTCCATCACAGTAATATCATTGTTTTCTGAAAGTTCCTCTACCATATTTGAACCTATGAAACCGGCACCACCGGTGATAAGTATACGCTTCCCTGTTATCATAGCACAGTCATGTCCCTGACGTATTAATTATTTCACAGTTCCTTATCTGCTCATTGCATTCTTCTCTGGAATCAGTTTCCATTCAATTGTTAAACTCGTCTCCGTTTCTGGAATGCTTAAATAATGAGAAATGATAAGAGGTAGCCTCTTAACAACAATAACCATTGTTGATAAATTCGTATCCAATGAGGCGCTGAGGTGACCCGACCTCGCTGGAGTGCACCGACTCCCAAGGTGAAATAAAATGGCAGAACACAGGAACCTCGTACTGGCCAGCGTCCTCATAGGGATGCTGATGTCAGCGATTGACACGACAATAGTTATACTGGCACTTCCCACGATCACAGATGAACTGCATGCCCCGTTTCTTGATACAATATGGGTAATACTCATCTATCTCCTGGTCCTGGCTGCACTTACCACTCAGCTGGGGCGTTTGGGAGACATATATGGGAGGGGGCGGCTCTTCAATCTAGGTTTTCTGGTATTCATAATAGGGTCGGCTGCATCAGGGCTGGCACCTGATGTCTTCTTCCTCATAGGCGCCAGAGGCTTCCAGGGATTTGGGGCTGCCCTCCTGCAGGCAAACAGCAATGCAATAGTGGCTGATCATTTCCCTCCTCAGGAAAGGGGAAAAGCATTTGGGATAACAAGCATGGGATGGACAATAGGCGGTGCCCTTGGAATAGTGCTTGGAGGCATCATTACAACCTTCATAGGATGGAGATTCATATTCTACATTAACGTACCGGTGGGACTCATAGGATTCCTGTTTGCACTGAAATACATAAGGGATGACAAAAGGACAAAGACCACAATAGACTATGCGGGAACAGCAATACTTGTTACGCTCCTTTCACTCATATCATATGGTGCAGTGGAAATAGCAGGAAATGGAGTCCAGACATTAAATCTGGCATTGGTTCTGGCAGGAATTGTATTGATCGTACCATTTGTGCTTGTTGAAAGAAAAGCCAGGGACCCTGTCATAGTGCTGAAGGCATTCAGGGAGAGAGTGCTTACATTTTCACTTCTGGCGGCAACTCTTCAGGCTGTTGGCTATCTTTCGGTTCTGTTCATACTAATAATGTATCTTCAGGGAATAAGGGGATTCAGCCCACTGGATTCTTCACTGCTTCTTGTTCCCGGATATATAATATCCAGCTTCCTTGCCCCGAAAATGGGCAGGTTCTCGGATAAATTCGGGTCAAGGATAATGGCAAGCACCGGAATTTTCATGATGGCTGCAGGAGTCCTGGTTTATCTTCTTATGGGGATCAGCACAACCCTTTACCTGGTCATTGCAGGATCAATAGTTACAGGCTTTGGAGGGGCAATGTTCTGGCCGTCCAATAACAGTGCAGTTATGTCCGGTGCCCCAAGGGAACTGTACGGATCAATTTCCGGGCTTCTCAGAACGCTCTCCAACATAGGAACTCTTTTCAGTTATGTGATCGCCATATCCATAGCCGCACTTTCTGTCCCGAGATATGTAGCCTTTGAGGTTTTCCTGGGAACATATAAACTCCAGCATGGATTATCAGCTGAATTCCTGATAGGAATACATGCGGCACTCATAGCCAGCTTCGCCATACTCATAGTGGCTGGGTTGAGCTCACTTGTGAAGAGCAGGAAGCCTCAAACCGGAAAGACGCCGGAATCCTCAGGTGCATGGAACCAGGGAAAGAAATGATCTCGAAACAGGAGAAACCTGATGCTACCTCTATTGAATTTGAAATGGATTATTTATATACAGACTGCAAATTGGGTTGAATTCCGGGAGGAAGGCTTCACATGATCCAGATAAACAACGTAAGGAAGAGGTACAGCGACGGGACGGAAGCCCTTAAGGGCATCAATGCCAATATTGGAAAGCGAATCACTTCTGTCATAGGCAGAAACGGGGCTGGAAAGACAACTCTCATGAGGATACTGTCAACCCAGCTTGAACCTTCTTCAGGCGAGGTTATCATTGACGGGCTGGACGTGATGAAAGATACGCTTGAGGTGAGGAAGAAGGTATGCAGCATACCACAGGAGGCAACTCCCATCGGCATACTCACCCCCCTGGAACATGTCACTCTTTACCTGCTTGCAAGAAAATTCCAGTACAGGGATGCAAGAAGGGAGGCAATGAATGCACTGGACAGCCTTGGCATACTTGAGTATAAGGACAAGCCATCTGACACGCTTTCTGGGGGCACGAAGAGGAAGATTTTCGTGGCAATGGCAATAGCCTCCAATGCAGATACGGTTTTCCTGGACGAACCC
This sequence comes from Thermoplasmata archaeon, assembly GCA_021804185.1. The sequence goes on from JAJZKL010000049.1 coordinate 2,449, forward strand.
ACAACCGGACTGGACCCAGTTTCCAGAATGGAGGTGTGGTCTTCCATCAGGAAACTGCAGAGCAACCTCATAGTCACAACGCATTACATGGAGGAGGCGGAGGAGCTTTCGCAGGAGGTGTTCATGGTTGAGGGGGGACTTGTTATTGAAAAGGGCGAGGTTAAGGATCTTCTTTCAAGATTCAGGGGAAAAGTCAGGGCTGAGAGCCATACACCACTGGATGGCGCCATACGGATCAGCAACACCTTTGTGAAGTACATAGACGAAGATGATGCATCTGAATACATCCGCATGGGATGCACAGTAAAGAAAGTGACACTGGATGATGTATTTATTCTGAGGGGAGTGAGCATTGAATCCTAAATTTTCCCTTTACTTCGCCTGGTACTATGGTTTTCGTGTAATAGGCAGGGGTCCATCATACGTCATAGCATCAATAACCACACCCCTCACACTTCTGTTCCTTGTATACGTGCTTTCAAACGGAACACTGGTACAGTACGCAGTGGTTGGAGGGTTCGTTACGCTGGTGGCATCAAACGGCCTGACAAGTGCTTCTGACGCTGCGTTTCTGAGGCTCCAGGCCAAGATCCAGGATCTCTTCATAGCCACCAGCATATCATCCATTGACTACATGATAGGACTTACACTTAGCTTCCTTCTTTTCACTGTACCTGGACTGGCCCTCTATTCAGTTCTTGCAATTCTGTACCACCTCTTCAGCCCAGTGAGGGTTCTCATAATGATAGGTGTGCTGGTGATGCTGACCCTGTCAACATCGGCAATATCGTTCATTATAGCCGGTGCCATCAAGCATATAAGGAACGTATGGGGCATTACGGGTATACTGTCCATAATAATGACAATACTTCCCCCAACGTTCTACCCATACACTTTCCTTCCGAAAGACATACTGTATGTGCTTGCAATTTCCCCTGCAACCCCGGCTGCTATAATCCTGCAGGGCACATTCGGACTTTCTCCGGAGTTCTATACCATGATCTTTGTGCTCATTGGCGAAACGGTCGTGTACCTGTCTCTTGCAAAATACTTCACAAGATGGAGGGAGAAGTAGTCAGGCATCCCTGAAATTCCTGTATTTCCTGAAGAACAGGAGATCATAGGCCATCTTTATTGATCCGGCTGAGTAGAATACAGTGGCAGGCATAGCGTCTATAAGTATGGATGATATGAGCGGACCTGGAACCTGGAAACCAGTCCTGACACTGTTGAAGACTGAGTTTGCCTTTATGCGGTATTCACCCGGTATTATTGTGTTTGTGAAGCTGTCCCTTGCAGGTACATCCATCTGGCTTGTTGTCTGCCTCAGGAAAAGCAAGAGTTCGCTTATGACAAGGCTGTGGTAGATCGGTATGAGGATGAGGAACACATTGCTGACCAGGTGTGTATATACCATCGTTCTCACCACCCCCATCCTGTTTGACAGCTTTGATGAGAGGAGTATGGAAAGAGCCGTTACAATGTTCACGATCAGGAAGATTATGCCTGCCTCTGACAGTGTTATGTTGTAGACATACTTGAACCAGAGAGAAAGAATTGCGGTATTTACCAGGCCTCCCCCGAGGGCATCCATTGAGAAGAGGTATTTCATGGATCTTACATTTCCTGAAGTTTTTTCGTCCATTACAACGTTGATCTTCTTTTTCTCAACTTCAGGGAATTTCACCATGGCGTAAGGGATGAACTGGGCAACTGCCATTACGAAGTCGATGAAAAACAGAAGATTGTAATCCGGTACCCGGTAAAGTAGCAGGCTGGCAGAAGCCGCAGCTCCAACACCGTAAGATGAGAAATTGTAAACTGAAAATGCATGGTTTTTGGACCTTCTGTCCGTTTCGTAATGGCTTATGGCATACTGCTCAATTGCAAGGTTGGCAGTAAGATCCCTTCCGCTCAGGGAAATGCCTCCCACAATAACGGCCACAATGTAGAATATAATGCCGTGATAAAGGATAAGAAGCACAAGTGAAAAAGAAAGGAGTGCGGCCAGCGTGAACGCCCTGGTTCTGTTTCTTATCTTTATTACGGGAAAAAGATACACGAACAGGGTTGAGGAAACCATGCTGACAAAGAGTGCAATTCCAATCTCGATGCTGTTATATCCGAGGCTTGAAAGATAGAAGGGGGATGACACAGCCAGGGTGGTGAATATGAACGATCTTATGGATTTCGATACAGAGAGTTCGTAGGTAGTCCGGTTCATTCCATTCCTGAATCATATCATCATACATGTTTTTTGACGTTAACAGGAAAGGAGAAGTTATTCCCTTAGGACGCTAAATGTATTAATTACAATTCTTGCTAGACTGATAGAAATGTATTGTGTTTCCTTTAAGTTATTGAAACATATTGCATTAATTTCCTTCAAGAACTATTGAGTAACAAAACCTCTCTAAATATACTTACCCAGAAGGATCTTGTAGGTTAACTAGAATAAAGATAAAATAAAATGAGTGAATAAACCAAAACTATTTGTCAAGTTTAGAAAATACCTACTGCTATAAGATAGCAAAGAAGAATTCTGACTTTGTATTATGTTATTTATACTTGAACTCTTTCATAATCAATGCGTATGAACAACTATGAGGCAAAAGAACTTTTAATGGGTTTCCCCGTTGATGAATTCATTAGTTCACTTCTTTTTTGGTGGAATAGAGGAGGGAAAAGAAATTTTCCATGGAGAATGACAAATGACCCCTACCAAATTCTCATATCTGAAATAATGTTACACCGAACGAAGGCAATCCAAGTAGTCCCGGTCTTTAATGAATTTGTGAAAAAATATAAAGATATTAGTTCAATAGAGAACTCTACGGACGCTGAACTACATTTGATACTTCACCCTTTGGGACTTTATTGGAGAACCGGTTTAATCAAATCCATGGCCACCAAAATTGTAAAAGAACAGAATGGGAAAATACCCTTTGAATACAATGAATTAATTAGTCTTCCTGGTGTAAGTGATTACATTGCTTCAGCAACTCGCTGTTTTGCTTTTGGAACCAGGGAGATTTTGTTAGATACAAACATTGTAAGGATTATAGGTAGAATATTTGGATTGGAGATTGATGACACGTCCAGAAGAAGTAAACTTTTCAGAGATCTTTTGAATGGTATAGTACCTGAGAGGAATAGTAGAGAATTCAACTACGCACTTATTGACTTTGCTTCAAAGGTTTGTCTGCCTGATCCATTGGATTCCATATGCCCTTTTACAGTATATTGTAATTTTATATCATCATTAAGAAAATTTTAATAGCTAGTTAAAAATTTAACTATCTTGCTATGAATGATGAGTATGATCTTGTTGAGCCACACGCTGCCATTATGATAGAGTCACTCAGGGCATTTGGGTATGATCTCCGCACCGCAATAGCTGACTTAATTGATAATAGCATAACCGCTGGTGCTGAAAATATATGGCTAGATTTTTTCTGGAATGGAAGGGATTCATACATACGAGTTACTGACGATGGAATAGGCATGAGTGAACAAGATTTGGTTAATGCAATGCGACCCGGCAGTAAGAATCCCCTCGAAAGCAGAGAAGCTACCGACCTAGGTAGATTTGGCTTGGGAATGAAAACTGCATCGTTCTCTCAATGCAAAAGAATGACTGTTGCTTCGAGAACTTCAAATAGTTCTATGTCGGTGAGGAGATGGGACCTTGATTTTGTAGCTAAAATAGACAAATGGTCACTCTTAAAAGCCCCAGCCGCTGGTTCTGAACCGTTTTTTAACAAATTAAATGAGCTAGAACATGGAACAACCGTATTATGGGAAGTTTTGGATCGTGTTGTCGGTAATAGTTCTGTAAATGACAATAAAGCTTCCAGTCAGTTTTACAGGAATGTGAAAATAGTACAGAGTTACTTATCTATGGTTTTCCACAGATACATGGAGAATAGCAAAAGACCGCTCAAGATTTTTTTGAATGGTGAGGACGAAACTCACAGAATAGTTCCTTGGGACCCCTTTTCAGAAGATGCAAGTGCCATTATTGATTTTCCTGAAGATTCACTACACTATGGCGGTGACGTAATAAAAGTAAAAGGTTTTGTGCTTCCTCATAAGGACAAAATCTCTGAAAAAGAATACATTGAACTCGCAGGGACGGAAGGTTGGACCGCTCAACAAGGTTTCTACATTTACAGGAACAAGAGACTCTTGATGTATGGAAGCTGGCTGGGATTAGGAGACACTGCTGCTTGGACTAAAGAGGAACAATTCAAACTCGCCAGAATCAGGGTAGACATCCCTAATTCTCAGGATATAGACTGGCAAATAGACGTCAAAAAATCCACGGCTAAACCCCCACTTGCAATACGAGATCGTCTGAGAGATCTTGCGGTAAAAGTACGAATTCAAGCTAGAAATGTTTTTGCCTATAGGGGTTCATATGGATCGAGAAATACGAAAGAACCTCTCAAGAGGGCTTGGTATTCAGTGTATTCTAATGGATCGCATTCGTATAAGATAGATAGAAGGCATCCTCTGGTTAAGCAAGCCTTGGAGCTTGATACGAATTACAAATCTTTGATCGAGGCTATGTTAGTTACTCTAGAAGAGACAGTACCGATTCAACAGATATGGCTCGATTCTGCAGAGAGGTCAGATGAAACCTCAAAACCGTTTGTGAATATAGATAAAGAAAAGATAGGGATTATAATTGAATTAACATTTAGAGCACTTCATGAAAAACAGGGCTTTTCAGCCGAAAC
>JAJZKL010000050.1 GCA_021804185.1 Thermoplasmata archaeon
AATGTCTTCAGGATCAGTGGTTCATTGACTACTCGGTCCCATGGCTTAAGAAAAAATCCCATGCCGTGGTAAATGAGATGCTGTTTGAGCCATCCCACTACAGAGATGGTATGCACGACATTATTGACTGGCTCAGGGAAAGGCCGTGTGCAAGAAGAAGAGGCATAGGAACAAAACTGCCATTTGATGAAAGATGGACAATCGAATCACTTTCGGACTCTACTATCTATCCCATTGTGTACACATGTGCACGACAGCTTCGTGAAATTCATAAGAATCTTGGGAACAATCTGCCTGAAGACATTATAGAGCACATCTTCACCGGCGAACCTTTGAAAAATTCCTACAGCGATGAAGTGATGGGCCTTATCAGTGAAGCTGCCAGATCTAAGGAATACTGGTATGGGGTGGACGTAAGGATGACAACCAGCCCACACATAACCAACCATCTTGCTTTCTATATCATGAACCATGCAGCACTTTTCACAGAGAGGGACTGGCCTAAGGGGATAGTTATCTCAGGCCTTGTAATATCTGAAGGTGCCAAGATTTCAAAGAGCAAGGGAAATGCGATCTCTCTGCTCAAGATTGCAAACAACTATTCTTCGGACCTTTACCGCCTTTTCTCTGCAATAAATTCCGAAACGACATCGGTACTGGACTGGAATGAGACAGACATCAATCTTGTGAGAAAGAAGTATGATACATTTGTCTCTATGGTTGAATCTTTTAAAGATCCGGGTGTCACCAGGATGGGTAATGTTGAGAGATGGTTTGTTGTCTCCTTCTATAATCATGCTAAGGATTTTATCAGCAGGATGGATAAATATGACATACGGGGCGCATGTATTTCAGTTTTCTATGAGGTTCTCAATGATCTAAAACATGTTGAGGCCAGAGGAGGAAATATCATGGTTGCACTCCGCGAGGTAATAAGGGACTGGCTGGTGCTAATGTCTCCAGTAATTCCACATACCTGCGAGGAGTTATGGGAAAAGATGGGCAACCACGGGTTTGTAAGCGCAGAGCGTTACATTTCTCCTGGATCCGGGATGGATCAGTCCCCAATCCACAGGGAAAACTACATTGAAAAGCTCATTTCTGATATCAGGGAAATATCAAGGGCAACAGGAATAAAACCTTCAGAAATAAGAATCAATGTTGCTCCAAGGGAAATATTTGAAACAACCTCAATCCTGATGAACGAAGGGCCATCCAAGGTTCCTGATAGGCATAAATATCTGATTCCAGACTTCATGAAGAATAAGAAGAATATTTCAATTGAGATAGTGGATGAGCTTGACCTGATTTCATCAGAACGGGAATATCTGGAAAATCTCTTTTCCTGCAGAATAGAAATAAGGAGTGAGGTCAGCAGATCCGGGAGAGCAAATCCATGGCCAGGCAGGCCTTCCATAGAACTGGTTAGATAAATCGGCATTTTTCCTAATTTATTTATAAACTCTTCTTATTCCCAACAATGAGCTCTGATCCTCGTCCAGCTTATCTCGAACTGATAAAGGAATGTGTTGAATTCTCCAGGAAGATTGGAGTGCAGCCTGAAGTTGTTCTGCATGGTGGCGGCAACACCTCAGTAAAGACGGAGGAAAATGATCATACGGGCAGAAGCCTTCAGGTGTTGAGAGTCAAGGGCTCAGGATCAGATCTCGCAAAAATAGACGAGTCCGGTTTCACTGCTCTTCGCATGGATGATCTGCTGGCTGCTCGCAAAATAAGGGAAATGAGCGACATTGAAATGGCGGATTACCTGAAAAAAAGCATGCTCGATCCATCACAGCCTTCACCAAGTGTCGAGACATTCATGCATGCCTTCATTCCGTATACTTTCGTAACACACTCACATGCTGACAACATCCTGTCCATAACCAACACTGATCTCAGCGATTCCCAGATCAGTGAACTTTTCCCCGGGACAGTGATAGTTCCATATCACCAGCCAGGCTTCAAACTGGCCAGGGCATTTATGGACATGGTGGAGAACCTGCCTTCAGGAACCAGGGGAATAATTCTCCGGAAACATGGCCTTTTCACCTTTGGAAATACTGGAAAGGAGAGCTATGACAGGCACATTGAGCTCATAAATGAGGCTGGAAACATAATCAAGAAGAAATGTGGAGACCTGAAGTTGAATCCACAGTATCCAAAGGCTGATCCATCCAGTGTAATGTCTGCAGTTCCTCATCTTAGAGGAATTATTTCAGGTGGGTCCAGAAAAGTTCTGCTTATCGACAGTGGAGATGAGGCATGCGATATTTCCAGAACAAAAGAGGCAAAAGAGTTCCAGAATGCAGGGCCTGCCACTCCTGACATGTTGATAAGGACAAAGTATGACTACCTTTATGTGTCGTCAATAGAGGAGATCGGGGCAAAGATTGAAGAATATGTGAATAACTACACGCAAGAATACAGCAAATACATTGGTGGCAAGTATCAGATGCACGATCCGTTCCCGCCAATTATTGTTGTGCTAGGGTTTGGCATTATCACCGCAGCCACCACATGGAAAGAATGCAGAATAATAAAGGACCAGTTCATCCACTCTTTCAGGGTCAACCTTGCGGCATCCAGGTTTTCAAAGCAGTCTTTCATTTCCAGGGAAGCCTCATTTGAAATGGAATACTGGCCACTGGAGGAGGCAAAACTGAAGAAATTCGTCCCAAAGCCACTTCAGGGTAAAATATCAGTTGTTACAGGCGCAGCAAACGGTATAGGATATGTCGCTGCACACACACTTGCTAGAAACGGGTCTATGGTTTTTGCGCTTGACCTCAGCCCGCAGGTAGAAGAAAGTGCTTCAAGAATAGAAAAAGAGACAGGATCAAGAGTGATTGGGATTCGATGTGACATATCTTCAGAGGACGATGTCAAAAATGCATTCCACAAGATAATTGAATTGTCGGGCGGAGTTGACATTCTTTTCAACAACGCCGGAATACTGAAAAGTGCACCTCTTACAGAAATATCCCCTCAGGAGCTGGACAGGCACTATCAGGTTAATGCAAGGGGGACATTCCTCATGACCAGGGAAGCCTTCAGGATTATGAAGGAATCTGGCCTTGGAGGGAACATAGTCTTCAATATAACTAAAAACCTGCTCCACCCTGGACCCGAGATGCTTTCATATGGTTCTACAAAGGCAATGGCAGCCCAGATGTGCCACTATGTTGCCAAGGAAGGCGGAAAGTATGGAATCAGAGCCAACATCATCAACCCCGACAAAGTATTTCGCGGATCCCTGATCTGGGAGGGCGGCGTTCTGGAGTCAAGAGCGAAAGCCAAAGGTCAGACTGTTGAGGCATACAAGACTACAAACCTGTTAAGGAGAGAGGTGCTTCCTGAACATGTGGCAAACGTCCTTCTTGCACTTGTTAATGAGGATATCTTCGGTGCTACAACTGACGCCATGATTCCAGTAGATGGCGGTGTGCTATAGCCTTCGAAACTAACTCAGGCTCATTCTCTCCAATTTTTACATATAAGTTCAGCAATGTATTGTGCAGGCCTCTTGAAAAATTGGAAGACAAAAATCACAGAAGGGCAGCAATTATTTTTGTGAGGCTCGCTTCGATGCCGAAGTATCTCAGATCTTCCCTGGCCGGTGAAATGGCGCCAATGTTTTTCAGGCTAAGCAGCCTGTTTCCCCTGACATTCATGAGGAGATCAAACAGCCTGAGATATCTGGAGTAACTCTGCCTCAACTGCTCAGCATACTTTTCCAGTATTGTGTTCAAATCGTCGTTTTCCTTTAAGATCTGGAAAAGAATCTCGGCACATTCAAGACTTGGGACAATGCCCTCTCCTGTAATCGGTGATACAGTGCCGATTGCCTCACCCACCCCTATAACATTTCCTGATGATATACTCTCAAAAAGAGGCTTAAGCCTTATGTTCCTTGACAGGACTCTACTGTGTGGTGTTCCCTCAAGTGAATCCCTTATTGCATCCAGATCATCCGAACCGGCCCCTATATGGCTATAATTTTTCAGCGGGAATATCCAGTGGTAACCTGATCCAGAGGGGAAGAACCTGAAGTGGAACGAGGAGTATCCTGTTGGGTCTGATACATATTCAAGTGTACGCATGGTAAAATCCTGTTCCACGGGTCCGAGAATGGATCGGCTAACTCCTGTGGCGTCAACTATCAGATCGGTCTCCATGTCTTTCAACCTGGACCGGTGATGTTTTGTTTCTGTAACCAGATCTTCGAGGAAGGCATTCTTGTCTATTGTGGCCAGGCCTGCCGGTGAAAAATGAACAGACTTTCCGGCGCTGTTTGTTAAAACCACATCATCTGCGACAACCTCAACATACTTCTCAGATTCAAGGGATGCAAGTTCACAGAACCTGAAGAATAGCCTTGAATTCAGTGCATAGCCACAGGGAACAGGGAAGCCTTGTGGTCTGGGGTCGTATCCTTCGCATTCTATCCCCTCACTGGAAAGCCTGTTCAGCAAATATGCACCCGAAACTCCCAGGCCCGCTATTCGTATCAACTTAGAGCAATCCATGAAATGTATTTTAAATTCTTGCTGATGACAGGCAGTGTACTATTTCCTCAGGTTTGGATATGAAGGCTATAAATTTTCAGGATTCCAGAGGGGAAATGGTAACAACAGCGTGGAAGATTCAATCCTGAAGGTCCTCAAGGAAAATTCACTTGCATCTGATATATCCTGTGCAGCAAGAACTGATAGAGGGGTATCTGCTACAGGGAATGTCCTTAAGCTATCCTCTGACGAATCAGCTGAGAAGATTGCCGGAATATTGAACTCACATTGTGAAGGGATATTTGTCAGCGCATATGCCGAAGTTAAGGAAGATGCGAATCCAAGGCATTGCCTGAGGAAAACATACAGCTATTTCCTCAGGGATACTCCTGACACCACCCTTCTGAGTTCACAGTTATCACTGTTTGCTGGCACCCATGATTTCCATCTGTTCTGCAGGAGGGATTCAAGGAACCCGGTGAGGACCATAGAAAGAATTGACGTAATACGAACTGGGGAAAAAACAGTGAGGGTCGATTTTACAGCGAGAAGTTTCGTATGGATGCAGATCAGGAATATTATGGGGTTCAGCATTGAAAATGCATCAAGAGGAAGATTAATCGATCCATTTCGGGTTAATTCCTGGTCCAGGAAACCGGCATCACCGCTCCCTCTGGTTCTAACAGATATAAGTTATCAATCAATAGAGTTCACAAATGTTTATTCAGGCTCAAAGGAGAAATACTATACGCGTGCAGTGGAAGAACAGTGGTCCCGTTACATGATTACTGAGCATATTGTGACTGAACTGGGGCGTTCACATATATATAGATGATCATTATTGCTCAGGGATTGAATTACAGAGTCAGATCCGCCTCCATAAATTTCAGCCGGGCTGTTTATGGGATGAACTGGTTCAATATAGCTCCAGGGTTAAGTTATATAGCATCTAACTTTGACCTGAGAATTGTCTCTCTTGGAATTATGACGACCTCATTCTATATTGGGCTGGCTGTCTTTCAGATGGCAGGAGGCATTCTGGCATCCAGGATCGGCAATGTGAAAACATCTGTATTTGGAATAACTGTGCTGGGCCTATCTGTTATAGGTACAGCCCAGTCCCACAACCTTTATGATCTCATAGCAGCAAGATTTTTTGCCGGATTTGGATCGGCATTCTTCTTCTCCCCTGCTCTTGGCCTTTTGCATCAGATAGTTCCGGAACAGAGCTATCCCTTCCACGTAGGCCTTTTCAATGGGTCCTTTAATATAGGGGCAGGAATAGGAATAATTGGATGGAATATTCTTGATATCTATCTGGGTTGGCGAACACCTCTGGATATTGCTGGCATCATCATGCTCGCCCTCGCCTTGGAGAATTTCATCGTTCTGAGGGATATACATGTTACACCGTCATCCTTCCGAGGGGCTACAAAGAATGCTGGAATACTTCTAAGAAAAAAGAATGTATGGATTCTTCCTGTGATGGCACTTTCGGGCATTCTTTCCGAAACTGTTGTGGGAAACCTTCTTGTCTACTACCTGGAGACTCAGGTTGGCTTTTCATCAGAGAGTGCAAGCATTCTGGACATGATATTCCTTTTCATAGGTTTTGCAGGTGGGGTCATTGGAGGATACATATTTGCAAGGAACCGTCATCAGATTGCCCAGTTTGTGGCAGTGATTATCATGTGTTCGGTACTTGTAATACTGCTCGGATATTCAAGGAGCTTCATTGAAATCCTGCTGGAAGTCTCAGTACTGGGGATGTTAACAGTAAATACTCTTTCAATTCTTTACACTCTTTCGGCCAGAAACATAAAAGATCCAGGCATGATATCCTTTTCCCTGTCATTCATAAATTTTGTCCAGAACATTATTGGTGCATTCAGCCCGACAATTTTCGGAATTTTTGCCAGAGTCATTGGATACAGTATTTCCTGGTCTCTGATTGGCTTGATGGGGCTTGTGGGTTTCGTCTCATTCATATTCCTGGACAGGTCTGCACTTCTCGTTACCAAGGAGACAGAAATAACTATATCAGAACCAGATTGAACCATTTATTAGACGGGACATGATCTGAGATGGATCACAGGTGCTGTTCAGAGATGCTGTAGAAACATTCAACAGAATGTCAGAAACAAGAAAGAGGCTGGAGCTTGTAGACCTTCTTTCAGATATGTTTTCCCATGCTGGCAAAGACCTGCCTGATCTTGTATATATCACCCAGGGGAAACTGGGCCCGGACTATCTTGGAATAGAACTTGGCGTTGCAGACGAATTAATAATGTCCGCACTTTCAAGAATATCAGGAACCGATCAGGAGCACATACAGTCAGAATACGCTAAATATGGTGACCTCGGGATTGTTGCCAGGGAACTGATGGGATCAAAATCCCAGGGTTCACTTTTCATGGAAGAAATTTCTGTCAGCATTCTACATGAGAAACTTCTGTCAATTGCAAAGATATCTGGCCAGGGCAGTGTTGAAAAGAGGATAAGGGCCATCATGGGGTTGCTTTTAAACAGCACACCTGATGAGGTCCTCTACATTATCCGTATTATTTCTGGAAAACTCAGGCTCGGTGTCTCTGATGCAACAATACTTTCAGGCCTGGTCAAGGCAGCATGGGA
>JAJZKL010000051.1 GCA_021804185.1 Thermoplasmata archaeon
TTTCACCATACGAAATTAAAGTTTACACCAGTCTTCTTACACATGGTCCGCAGACCTCTACCGCAGTGGTAAAGAACGCCGGAGTTCCCCAGCCAAGAATCTATGACCTGTTTAATTCCCTGATCAGGAAAGGGCTTATTGAGGTGAGCCCGGGAAAGCGTAGAATCTATCATGCCGTTCCAATATCCATTTCCCTGAGGAAGGAAGTATCCAGGATGGAAAACTACGTCGATGAGCTTGAGAAATACGTGGAAGCAACAAAGGTTCACGTCAATTCAAAGATTCCATACCTTTGGATGGTGGAAGGAGAGAAGAAGATCAACGAAAAGATCAATTCCATGATAGCGGAATCGAGAAATGAGATCATCATGTCATTATCAATCGGGAGGCTGAGATCCTCCATGAACCTGATCAAGGCAGCGATTGAAAGGGGCGTCACCATTGCACTGGTCCTGTTTTCCGATGCGAGTGAGGAGGATATACGCACTCTCTCAAAAGATATTGTCCTCAAGAAGAGAGATGCGGGAGCGGCAGAAGTCATTATGGTAGACAGAAAAGAAGGCATGATCAATGTTGCCAGCATGCGAAAAGACACGGGATATGCGCTTTATTATGAAGAGGATGAACTGGTGCATGTCCTGAACTATTATTTCTACCACATTCTCTGGGTTCCATCCGTGTACCTGAACGATTTCATCAGGATGGGGCACAGGAGAATCTGCACCGCATGGCTTGCCTGCGAAGCCATTGAATCTTACCAGAAGGATGGCGGGGAGATCACTGGTGAAGTGGAGGGAATGATGAACGACCAGAAGATCAGGATTAAGGGCGTGATAATAGGAACCAAGAGGGTGCCCGGTATCAGCCATACGTTTTTCATAAAGAGTGAGGAGAGGACTTATTCCGTCGGTGGAAAAACAGCATATCTGGAAGATATCAAGCTGCATCAGGTAAACCTGTCGAAGAAACTATTTTGACGCTACTACGGAAAGATGTACATTTACACTCAATAATTTCTGGCCATTGAGCGCTAGGTGCGTCCTGAGCACTTTATACTACGGAAGAGTATGAAAAGCGAGTTTTTAATATGTTGTGCTACTACGATTGCGTATGTTCCCCAAGGGCTTTAAATTCGGCTTTTCCGAATGTGGGTTCCAATTTGAGATGGGTATATCCGAACCTGATCCAAATTCAGACTGGTATGCATGGTCACACGATCCCAGAAATGTCACTGCGCACTATGTTTCCGGTGACCTTCCGGACAACGGTGTCGGCTACTGGGACCTCTACAAAACTGATCATGACCTGGCAAATTCCATCGGCATGAATTCCGGGAGACTGGGGATAGAATGGTCCAGGATTTTTCCGGAATCCACTGAAGGCGTAAAAGCCGACACGGAAATTGATGGGCAGCACGTTTTGGCAGTAGACGTGTCTGAGAAAAATCTTGAGCAGATGGATAAAATGGCCAACCAGGCAGCGGTTGCTCATTACAGAAAGATGTTCGAGGATTTCAAGGCCCGTGACAATTTCCTGGTGTTAAACCTCTACCACTGGACTATTCCCAGATGGTTGAACGATCCTCTTAAAGCTGAGGATACTCCCAACGGAAGAAGCACCGGAGGCTGCTTCAACAGCAGAATCACCACGGAATTCGCGAAATATGCAGCTTACATCGGCTGGAAATTCGGGGATCTCGCAGACAGGTGGTCAACCATGAATGAGCCAAACATGGTATTTCTTGGATGCAGTGTGGATAAGTCAGCTGCAGGGCTGGCAGCCAGGAAAATTAATTTCATCGAGGGACACGCGCGTGCCTATGATTCCCTGAAAGAGATTTCCGGAAAGCCTGTAGGCATAATTTATGCAAACGGGGATGTGCAGCCTCTCACCGATGCCGACACTGAAGCAGCAAACAAGATGGTTTATGATGGAAGGCACTCCTTCTTCGACGCCATAACCAATGGTGACGTCAGCTGGTACAATTCCTTTGAAAGTGACAGCAGGATCGAGAAGACTGATGATACAAGGAAAGACCTGCGCAAAAAAGTTGACTGGATAGGTGTTAACTATTACAGCAGGGATGTGGTGTCAGCCACAGAAAACGGCTGGAAGATCGTTGAAGGATATGGGCATGCAAGCGGATCCAAGGAAAAATCACTGGACGGGAGGTCGATCAGCGACACCGGATGGGAAGTTTACCCGGAAGGTATCTATAACGTGATTATGTTATACCAGAAAAGATATAACACTCCGATGATGATAACGGAGAACGGCATGGCCGATGCTGTTGACAGGATCAGGCCAAGATACCTCGTTTCACACCTGAACCAGGTGGAAAGGGCCATCAGGGATGGTGCCAAGATGGAGGGATACTTCCACTGGGCCCTGACTGATAACTACGAATGGGCCAGCGGTTTCTCCATGAAATTCGGACTGTTCGGGGTTGATCTGCAGACCAAGAAGAGACAGCTGCGTCCCAGTGCGCTTGTTTTCAAGGAGATCGCTGAAAACAACGGAATTCCGGATAACCTGGAATGGATCATCAATACAAAGATATGATAGAGTAACTTGAAGGATCAGGAATAAGATGGAATTATTGGCCACCCAAGGAATTAGTAAAATCTTTACTAAACGTCGAGGTATGTTTGGAGAGACGAGGACAGTCGCCCTCAATGATGTCAATATTTCCATAAACAGCAAGGAAATCGTGGGACTTGTCGGGGCTAGTGGCAGCGGAAAAAGCACCCTTGCAAGATTACTGGTATTTCTTTACAAACCGACCTCAGGAAAGCTCCTGTTTGAAGGAAATGATATCACAGGATACCGGTCTCGGCAGATCAGGAAATACAGACAGGAAGTTCAGATGGTTTTTCAGGACCCCTATGCTTCGCTTGATCCGAATCACAACGTTGCCTGGCATGTGAGGAGACCGTTGATAACGTCAGGTTATTCCGGCAACATCGAAGAAAGGGTGGATCAGGTTCTGGAGATGGTTACCCTGAGCCCGCCGGAATATTTCAAAAACAAGTATCCGCACCAACTGTCCGGAGGGCAGAGGCAGAGGGTTTACCTTGCGAGGGCGCTTGCGGTGGAGCCAAAAATCCTCATAGCCGATGAGCCCGTATCGATGCTGGACGTTTCAGTGAGAATAGAAATCCTGGAACTCATAAGCAAACTGAGGGAAGAACTCGGGATAAGCATCATATACATAACGCACGATGTTAACACAGTAAGCCTGGTAACAGACAGGGTCTACGTCATGCATTCTGGAATGGTAGTTGAACACGGAAACACGGATGACGTAATCTCCAACCCCACCCATAAATACACCCGGGAATTGATTGAGGCGGCCCCGAATCCTTATAAAAGAATTTGATGGTGGCTATTACAATTTACCGGTGCGAGTTGAAATAGATATGCTGAACAATAGTGATGAATCTCAAATGATTCGGGGAAACAACGTTCTTGAAGTGAACGACATAAGCTCTGGTTATAACACAGAAGGTGGATTTGTTACAGTCCTGAAAAACCTCGATTTCATGGTTAAACGGGGAGAGATATTCGGTATTGCGGGCGAATCCGGATCAGGCAAGAGCACTGTGGCATCAACGATCTTCAACACGCTGAAGTACCCGGGTGAAATTGTTAGCGGCAGCATAAAATTCAATGGAATAGATATTCTGAACATAAGTCCTGGCCAACTGAGAAGGCTCAGGGCCACAAAGTTTTCCTATGTTCCTCAGGCCGCAATGAATTCACTCAATCCGGTTAAAAGGATAGGCCTCCAATTTCATGACATAATGCTGGCACACGATATTGAACCGGAGGAAAATGATCAGAAGATAAAATCCATCCTGGACACAGTTAAGCTTGATCACTCTGTTTTAAACAGCTATCCCCACGAACTCAGCGGAGGAATGCGCCAGAGAGTTACCATATCCATGGCTTTGCTGCTTAATCCTGAACTCGTCATACTGGACGAACCAACAACCGGCCTGGATGTTCTTGTGGAATACAGCATACTGAAGGACATAAGGAGAATTCAGAGAGAGATGGGTCTGACGATAATTTTCATAACCCATGACCTCTCTATTCTATTCGAGATTGCTGACAGGATAGCCATAATATATGGTGGCGAGATCGTAGAGATCGGTGAGTATGAGAGGCTTCTTTCAGATCCAGCGCATCCTTACACTTATCTTCTTCTCAAAAGCATACCGCTAATAGGAGTTAAAGCGGATTCCATAATTAAAATGAAAGGTACGCCGGTCAGTTTCACTGACACAAATTCCGGTTGTCTTTTCTCCTCGCGATGCCCATACGTGTTTTCTGACTGTAAAGCCCGGCATCCCGACCTGATTCAGATAAAGGGAGAAGATCATAAGCACAGGTGTATCAGATATCCGGACTGGAAGCGCTGATCATTTTTATCGGTGTTCAAGTGGATAGAAGCACCGAGAACTAGCCATGAATTGCCGTCACAGGCGACCGTGCTCCGTAAAGGTGGTAAATTTTGTCGGCTTAATGCCACAGCTTGAAAAACATTGGTACATAAGCGACCCTGTTCTTGACATACTATATCGTACAGTATGTGAATAACATTTTAATAGTAGAACTCTGCTAAGACCGTCCAAAGGATCGATGATGATCTATGAGAGATAAAAAAATGAAAGTATTCATGGTCTTACTTGTAGCATTAATTATGCTGACACTTGGATTTGCCAGCATATTTAATACGCCTCAGTCAGACACATCGGCAAGTAGCAAAGCCGCAGTAGCCACGAGCAGTTCTATCCCCCAGGGAGGAACCCTTTATCTGAGTCCGGGTCCCACACCGGCATTTGTTGACAATTTCAATCCGTTCAACATCTGGACAACTCCCGCCGGAATAATGTCACTGTTTTACGAACCCCTTTTCCAGATAAACGGTCTGAACGGAACAGTTTTGCCCTGGCTTGGCACTAATTATACATGGAATGCAAACGGAACAGTACTGACCGTCCATCTTAGACAGAATGTTCAGTTTAGCAATGGGATGCCGTTCAACTCCAGCGACGTGGTATTTACATTCAACATCGAGAAACAGCTTTACGGCGAGTGGTCTTTTCTCACAAAAATATACGCACCAGGACAGTATACGGTGAACTTCGTCTTCCAGAAACCTGATCTGCCATTTCTCCTGTATATAGGGTCTAATTTCATACTACCGAAACCCCTCTGGCAAAACGTTTCCAAACCAGCCTCGAGCGTTGTTGCCAACCCAATAGGAACAGGGCCATTTGTACTCGGAAATTTCAGCTCACAGAAGATCGTGCTGAACAGGAATCCCAATTACTGGCAGCCGAATGAGCCACACCTGAATCACGTGGTTTACATAGATTATACGAGCAATAGTGCATTGACACTGGCTCTTGCCGCCGGGCAGGTAGAGTGGGCATCTGTATTCTCGCCAAACATCACTTCAACATTTGTAGCTAAGGATCCTGCCCACAACCACTACTTCTTCCCACAGGGACAGCCTGTGACACTGCTGACAAATGATCTGAAATATCCATTGAATAACTCATTCTTCAGGCAGGCTATGAGTATGGCCATAAACAGGACCCAGATATCGGTTGCCGGAGAATACGGCTTTGAAAAACCGTCGAACGCCGCCAATATACTGCAACAGCAGTTGTTCATGCTTAATTCAACCAATGCGCAGCTTGCGAAATCGCTTGCGACGTACAATGTATCAGCAGCAAAGGCTCTGCTTGCAAGCCATGGATTCGTGTACAACACCAACACCCATAGGCTGGATGCCCCCAACGGCTCGCAGCTTCCATCCATGACACTGATCACGGTCGCGGGATGGACCGACTGGGATGCTGATATCAGCATAATAGCCAATAATCTCGCACAGATTGGGATAAAGGTGAATCTTGTAACGCCTACATACTCTCAGACAGCTGCTGACATTTCAACTGGAAACTTCACGCTTGCACAGTTTGTAGCAGCTGGATCCGGCCCAAATCCATGGTATGATTACAGTGGACTTGTAGGTAATGTAACACCTGTTGGACAAACTGCAAATATCAATCAGGAACGCTGGAACTCATCTGGCCTTGGATTCATGACTGCTTTCACTAATTTCAGCTCTACGCCCAACGTCTCTCAACAGGCTAACGACACCAACAAGATGGTGTCCGTAATGCTGAACCAGATGCCCGTGATCCCTCTTGTTTATTCTGCTACGTGGTATGAATATGTCAACTCGAGCATAGGCGGATTCCCGAACGCCAACAACAACTTCTGGTTCCCGGTACCCTGGTATCCTGGACCGATGGAGGTAGTGACCCTGCATCTGTATAGCAAGCCAGCATTACTTAGTCAGGAAATAGCAGCTGCCAATCTCCTGCATGAAGAAATAGCAGGGGCGGTAATTGCCATAGTTGTGGTAGTCGGAGGTGTGTTATACACAACAGTGTACAAAAAGAAGAAAAAGGAGGAGTAGGTAATTTTACCTACTACACTATCCCATTTTATTAGCTGGTTATCATGAGTTTACCGTATAATTACATCGCAAGAAAAATCATCCAATTTGTTATAGTATTCTTCGCTGCGCTGACAATTAATTTCGTTTTGCCGAGACTTATACCTGGGAATCCGGCAGCGCTGGCATTTGAAAGCATTCTAAAAAACGGAGGAGCAGGAGTGAATCCGTCATATCTGCATCAACTTGAGATTGAATACGGAATATCCCATGCCCCATTATACGTTCAATATTTTCAATATCTTATCAACCTGTTCCATGGTAACCTCGGAATCTCAATATCGTTTTATCCTGATCCGGTTTCAACAATCCTTGCGGGAGCGCTTCCCTGGACGTTGTTTCTGGTAGCCACATCCACAATAATAGGATTCTTTGTCGGAAACATCCTTGGCAGATATGCGGGGATAAACAGGAATACTTCAAAGGATCTCTTTATCGATCTGTTCACAATGTTTCTGGCATCATTTCCGGCATTCGTTCTAGGGTTCATTATCCTGGACATTTTTGCTGTAGATCTTGGTCTATTTCCTATCACGGGAGCATACGGGA
>JAJZKL010000052.1 GCA_021804185.1 Thermoplasmata archaeon
CAACGGGACTCTAAGCGATCTCAGGGAAGCAGCAGAAATACTTAAGGGAAATCAGGTGCACAGAAGGGTGAGTCTCATCGTTGTTCCGGCTACCCGGAATATATACAAAAAAGCTCTCGACGAAGGCCTGATCAGGACTCTGCTTGATGCTGGCGCCACAATCGCTCCATCGACATGCGGGGCATGTGCAGGTCTGCACATGGGGGTCCTCGGAAAGGGCGAAATCGCACTATCGAATACGAACAGGAACTACAGAGGACGAATGGGTCATCCAGGGAGCAGGGTATATCTGTCAGGTACGTACGTTTGCGCATCATCTGCAATTGAAGGGAAAATATCAGATCCGAGGGAGTTTGCATGAAAGGTAGAGTGTTTGTTTTCGGTGATAATGTAGATACGGACGTAATCGCGCCAGGAGGGTATCTGCATCTGGGAATGGATCAACTGCTCGTCCATACAATGGAAGCAATTGATCCGGAGTTTCATAAAACTGTCAGGCACGGCGACATAATTGTTGCAGGAGAAAACTTTGGCTCCGGTTCTTCAAGGGAACAGGCACCAATGGTTCTGAGAGAAGCAGGGATTTCATTCATAGCGGCAAAAAGCTTCGCAAGGATATTCTTCAGAAATTCCTTCAACGTCGGGCTCCCGCTGGCCCTGATTTCAGATATCTCGGCAATAGGAAATGGGCACGCAGTTGAATACAGTCTGGAGCATGGATACATTCTTGACATTGCGAGTGGCAGAAAGGTTGCCATAGAAGTGCCAAAAGGACCGCTTCTCGATATCCTCAACAGCGGAGGAATGATTAATTTTGTCAGGCAGGAACTGGAGAAAATAAGAGGGAAATCCGGTCCCGGGTAAAACCTGATAACACATTTTTAACATGACTCCACTAGAAATTTTTTCTAATGCGTTAAAAAGAACATTAATATATAGTTAGTCGTGTGAGCGTTTTAATGACGGAAACGAAAAACTACGAAGGAAGCGTTGCAGACAGACTCGAGAGGCTGCCTTCCAGTAAGTTCCACAGGAATTTCCTGCTCATGCTCACAAGTGGAGAATGGGCGGAGAGCTTGATGCTCCTGGGAAACGGAGCAGTACTTGCTTTAGTGGGACTTTACTTTGGCCTTTCTGGTTCATTATCTGCGTACGCCATTCCGATCCCGTTCTTTTTTGGCGAATTTTTTGGCTCGATGTTTTTTGGGAGACTCGCCGACAGGAAAGGAAGGAGAACAGTATTTCTGTATAACCAGCTATTCTTTGGAGCTGGTATGCTTATTGCTGGATTCATGCAGCAGTGGCAGCTCATTGCTCTCTTTGTATTCATAGGAGGAATTGGAGTTGGAGGAGAATTCCCGCTTGTCGACAGCTACGGAACAGAAGTCTTCAAGGGGCATCACAGGGGTTCAAGACTGGCAATTGTTTACACTCTTGCTGTAACCGCAGCACCTGTAATAGTATATATTACGTCTGTTACGCACAGTCTCGGTCCGATTACAAATGGGGTAGGATACTATTCATTCAGGATTCCACTGTGGATAATGGGCATATCTGGTTTCATAGTATGGGGTTTGAGACTTAGGCTGACAGAGTCCCCAAGATGGCTGGAAATCCATGGCCGGTACAAAGAAGCAGACCAGGTAATGACACACATCGAAGAAACCGTGAAGAAGGACCTGAACCTGAAAGAACTCCCTCCACCACAGAGCAAAACTTCCCTGTCAGAGAAGCCATCTAATTTCAAGGATATCTTCGCACCGGACGTTAGAAAGACTACTTTCATGATGATGATCTTCCAGTTCTTCCAGTCCGGAGTGTTCTATGGTTTTGTAACTTTCGCTCCTGGGATTATTCTCACTAAACTTGCCCATCAACATCAGACATTCACAAACCCTCTTGGATTCGCTGCCGTAATATTCATAGGTTTTGTCGTGGGCAGTATATTCAACGTGTTCATAATCGACAAGGTTGAGAGGAAATGGGGGATCATCGTGTTTGCTATTCTCGGAGGCATATTCGGTACGATGTTCGCAGACCTAAGTTCTCTAACTGAAGTTGTAATATTCGGCTTCCTCACAACATTCTCCCTCTGGAACTTCTCTAACTTCCTGCACCAGTATAATGCGGAAATCTTCCCAACAAGAGTGAGAACAACTGCAGCCGGTTTTGTATATTCCCTGAGCAGGATCTCAACAGCAATTCTTGTCCTTATAATCGCGGCGGTTTTTCAACCTCTGGGCGACCTGGCAATTTTCGCATTTATCTGGGTGCTCGTGGCCATCTGTGTCATAGACCTGATAGTACTTGGTCCAAAGACCAGTGGAAGAAAAGTTGAAGACATAGCCCAATAAACAAAATATTTTTTTAAATTATTTTATTATTTTTTAAATTTTCAATTTTTTCGTCTGAATATCCAAGTTCACGTAGAATTTCTTCATCATCCTCACCAAGTTCCGGAGGTTCTTTCTGGAAAGCCGATCCATTGGGAATAGTGGGCATGAAGATCTTGCCGCCTTCAAAGTTCTGCTCTGCCATTTTCGGCTTCAAATGGATATCACTGAGGAGATCCCATGGAGTGTTCAGGACTGAGTATGCTACATTAAGTTTCGATAGCAACTTCTCAAGGTCTGCATAATCAATTTCACTGATTCGTTTTTCTATAATCTTCAGCAATTCCGGTCTCTTCGCATATCTATCCTCATTCTTTTCGAATTGGGGATCATCACATACACCGAGTTTCAACCCTTCACAGAACTTCACCCACTGATTATCTGTGGTAACTCCGATGAATATATCCTTCCCATCCCTGGTCTTGAAGAAGTCATATATCGCCCATGAAAAGCCCTCCACATTTATCGGCTTGATTGGTTTGTGGTTGATCTGGTAGGTCACGATGTGCTGTCCAATGAGGAAAGCCGAGGTTTCAAACATTCCGATATCTATGTATTTGCCTTTCCCGCTCGCCTCCCGTTCATACAGTGCCGAGAGTATGCCTATCACTCCGAACATGGCGGAGGTTATGTCGACAATGGAAGTTCCGACTCTCAGAGGCTGATTCTCAAGGCCTGTCATATACGCAAGACCAGTGTGTACTTCAATTGGATAATCGAGTGACTTCCTGTCTTCATACGGGCCTTTCCCGTAACCCTTCAGCGATAGATAGATCAGGCCCGGATTGATCCTGCTGAGAATCTCATAAGACAGGCCGGATCTTCTAAGTGCTCCGCTCCCGAGATTGTCTATGAGGACATCCGATTCGGCAATGAGCTTCAGGAATATTTCACGGCCTTCATCGCTGTTGAAATTCAGCGTCAGGCTCCTCTTGTTCCTGTTGAAAAACCTGAACGAACCGGTGCTCGTCCCTGTCAGCCTCCTTGAAATATCTCCCTCGCCCGGTTTCTCTATCTTTATGACATCGTGCCCAAGATCGGCCAGAATGAGCCCTGCCGTCGGGCCTGCAACTATGTGCCCTATCTCAATTACCCTTACCATTCCGTATCACCCGCTGAAAATGCAACTGAATTCCAGGAAAACATGGATTACAGCCTCTCCCTTGCCAGTTTCACAATTTCTGATGTTGTGACTGTTTTCCCTGTGCTTACCGCAATATCCTTGACCTGTTCTGTAAGGATGATAAGCTGTTCCTTCTCCAGATTGATGTTGCTGAGTTCAAGGATTTTCTTTATCATTGTTCTCCCGGTGTAGACATTAACCGAGAAGCTTTCTCCTTTAAAGACTCCAGAGAAAGCCGCATGTGTTCCTGCCGTGTGAACATTTGTGTTCCTGCCGACGCATGGGAAATTATCGATGAAGAGTGAATTTCCTATTTTATCCATGATAAGGTCCATAACCCTTGCATACACCTTTGAAAGTTTTTCGTGATCAATGCCGGTGGAAACCCCATCGATTTCAAGCAGTCTCGCAACACTGGCAGTGTCCGTTATTCCATTCCTCTCTCCCAAGCCATAAATGCATGTGTCCACGAAATCCGTTCCGGCATTAACTCCTGCGAGAGCATTGGCAACTGCACCTCCTGAATCGTTGTGGCAGTGAACCTCTATCTTGCATTTCAGGGTCTCTCTTGCCCTGGTTATGACCTTCTGCATCAACTGTGGAGAAGCACTGCCAGTTGTGTCCGGAAGTTGTATAACATCGGCACCGGCATCTTCAAGTTTCCTGGCCATGTCCATGAGCCTGTCAATATTGATCTTCGCGATGTCAACTATTCCAACTTCAACGATCTTATCAGTTTTGGAAGCGTATTTCACTGCATCTACAATTTCGCCAAAAGCATCAATTTCAAAGGGGAGGTGCAACGAAATGTTGGCTCCAGTTCCATTAATTATGTCTATGTCGCTTTTAACAGTTCTTCCAAGGCCGTAAGTCTCCCTGAAGAAACCCTTCGACACTATTTCCCTTGTGACTTCCACTTCAGATTTATGGGCTGAAGGGTAAGAAACAAGGGCTCTTTTTATTCCCGCTTCGGATAACAGGCGGGCAAGCTGAATTTTCTCTGAAATTGTAAAAGACATGCCGGGGGTTTGCAGTCCCTCACGTAAAGTATCATCGGTTATCATCAATTTTACAGGCGACTGTAATATTTTAAGTAAACTTTGAACAGGTTAGAACATTTACGGGAATCGTAATTTACATATGTGAGGTGGCAGACAATTCATGGGACGTTGTGATTATTGAACCTGTTCAGGGACATCAGCCTTACAATAATGTGGAGAACATTTGTTGAAAAAGGTGCGGTGATGAACATAGTGTATATGGCAGAATAATGTATCAGGAGCATCAGGTAGACCTCTTCTGATCCGGCAGTATACCTGAACAGCAGAGTCAAAAGCCCGGTCAGGGCTACAACAAAGAATTCCAGGATGAGCAGGAAATCGAAGCCTTCCATGGTCATGAAAGGCTGTGTATTCCTTGACGATAATCTGGCAACAAGTCCAAGCAGTCCCCCGACAGTAAGCATCAGCCCTCCGGTTACGCCTGCGATGACCACCGGGCTGTAAAACGGAAACGGAGAAGGAATGGCGAGAATGTCCTCATAAATGAACCCAAGCGTAGTAGAAAGAATATCCATCAGGAAACCATAGAATATCAGCAGGTGGAAACCAAACCTTACATTGCTTTCTTTCTCACCGGGATAATGTATCTTCCTGAACCATTTGTGAGCCAGTACATTCAGCAGAGTGGTGATCCCGGCGACACCGCCTCCTGCATTCTGGACACCTCTGTCCAGCCCATTGATTACCAGTCTCCGGTACCGTATGCCGGCAACAGCAAACATGGAAAGGAGATACAGTGACAGCATCGAGCTTACAGCTATCAGCGGATATTTCGGGACAAGTTTGTAAAAGCTGACCGGTCCGGGGGAATATATATTGTTGAATGTGAAAATCCATCCGAGTATGATCGGAACCACGAGGATCAGGGAAAGCGCAATTTTTTTCTCCAGGGATCCGCTTAAATTAAAGGTCAGTTCCTCATAGGTTTTCTTTCGGATTTTTCTCGTGACTTCCGGAATATTGATCTTGAATTCGTGTGCATCTGGGACGTAGGGACAGGCATAATAGCAATCCCTGTGATCGTAACACAGGTTGGAATAGTAAAGAACGTCATTTCGGGTAATTATGTTCCCGGAATGAACCTCCGGCCAGACGGGGCAGTATCCCTCACAATATCTGCATGCGTTGCAAATGGTGAACTGCCGGACAGCGTCTTCCATCGTCCTGTCCCGGTCTGAAAAAATATCAAATTCTTCGCTCAACTCAGAGCCTCCTCTCCGGCATTGATACCAAACAGCGTGCCTATGGTCATGCCTAGGCCGCCAAGGTAGCCTCCGTTCAGTATGTTTCCGGCCATGATCTCTCCCGCAGCCCAGATGTTATTGAACGGTTTCCCGGATTTGTCGATCACTCTTGAATGATTATCAACCTTCAGCCCGAAATATGTGAAAGTGAGACCTGGCCTGAGAGGATAGGCATAAAACGGCGGTTCATCAATGCGTCTTGCCCAGTTCGACTTGGCCGGATCAATATCCTTTGTGCCGTTGCCGTCAGGATTCGAAAAATCAAAGTGTGATATTTCAGGGCAGGCGGCATTGTACTCGGATACAGTTTTACGGAGTTCATCCGGATTCAGCCCGAGTTTATATGCCAGATCATCGAGTGAGTTTTCCACTATTGGGGGATACAGTGGCGGCATGAATAAGCCCCAGCTCTTCCTGTCAAAGATGCTGAACGCAATCTGATCAGGTTGCTGGGCGATCAGCTTTCCGCTGATTGCATATCTTTTCGGCCATATATCATAACCCTCATCGAAGAATCTTCTGGCGAATTTATTGACGACTATACTGAAGATCACTGAATCAACGCGAGTGACTATTCCGCCATCATATTTCGGGGATCTGGCGTCGACTCCCACCATATGCCCGTCATTTTTCTCCCCCACTGAGGCTGCTCCATGCCTTATCATCTCCATCATCGGGATCCCAGTGTTGTGGCTCGTACCGCGGATTATGAAGTTGTCAATGGCATCTCCCCACGCTTCCCTGAGTATGTTGAGATTGGACTCGAATCCTCCCGATCCGAGAATAACGGAATCGCCCTTTATCTCAACCTCGTGACCCTGAATTCTGGCGGTAAGCGACTGGAAAGTATTATTCTCAACATTCAGCCTTACCAGTTCAGAATCATAAACTATTCGGCAATTGTCATATTTACCAAGATACTGGAAGTAAGTATTCAGGAGGGCTTTCCCACCTCCAAGGATGAACAGGTTTGTCCGATCCAGGTGAAGAGTTGATTTCAGGGCCTTCTGCCATCTCACACCATGTGATGAAGCCCAGTCAACTGCTTCACTGGAATGATCGACGACATATCCCGTCAGTTCGCTGTTCGACTCTCCCCTGGTAACCTTCTTAATGTCCGTGAGAAATTCGCCAGAAGATTCTTCGATGAGGGTTATGATATATGGCCGAAAAGATATGCAATCAGCGGAAAGCTGATCGCCCAGCAACCTGATCAGATTGCGTTCAGCATC
>JAJZKL010000053.1 GCA_021804185.1 Thermoplasmata archaeon
CCCTCAACCCCAATAACTATTCACGGATTTATACATCTCATAACTGCGATAATATCCTTTCTTGCATCCCTTTAATTCATCGTATACTGACTTCTTGATAGTGATAGTTTTAGGCATGACATATGTTTATGTTCAAACATTTTATTAATTTTTCCAACCACATGGATAAGATTGTTACATTATACCTTATTAATTTGTTTGTCAGAAATTTTAATCAATCCTGACAGAGATATAATGCCGTTAATTCAGTTTTTTAAGAAAACACACTTTCAACCAAAACCCTTAACTTCTCTACAACTTCCCATATCAATTCAGTTAATGCAAATTTGGTTTCCGGTGATACCGCGGTGTCAATAGAAATAATTTCCATTCAGAAATTGCCCATCTCAATTCATTGTTTTATGGCCTCGAAACCTACTCTCCATAGTTTTAAACAGAATGCACACTTGCAAATATAGAAAAAATCAGTATAACCTGTATGTGTCCATTATTTGCAGATCAAACACAGTGTTCCAGGTATTGTATCTTACGGGACAAGGACCTTTTGAATCTGAATTCAAAGGCATTAATGGGACAATGGATAGAGAAGCAAGGAGCATAAATTGCCAATGAAAAGAATACGTGAGAGTCTCAGGATATCCCACATGCTTTCAATAGTGTAAATCACGCTGGTAAGTTTATGGAAGGTGGATTCCTTTCAAAGTATTGATTGTTGCTGTTTTATCCATTGCACTGCTGAAAGGCGAGAACAAGACAAATGCATATGTTAAGGAATAAACAAACTCCCGTTAGTTGGTATGTTCACTTCAGAATCGGTGCTAAAATCCCAACCTTATGTTATACAACAGGTTTTTAAATAGGTAGATATATCATGATATATCGTGATACCTAACAATGTTCAACAATTTACAACTCTGAGGCAGATAGTCAGGAGAGGTAGTGCTCACCTCCTAGTACTCAAGGCTGTTTCTGAGGGCCCCATCCATGGGTACGATGTTGCAAGGAAAATTACAGAGCTATCAGGTGGATTGTATGTACCCAGTGCAGGAATGATATACCCGACACTTCAATGGCTGCAGGATAATGGTTATGTTATGGTATTCCCACAGGATGGAAAGAATTTCTATAGAATAACTGAACCCGGCCTTCGATACCTAGATGAAAGAGCGATCGGAGTTAAGGAAATAATTGATCACCTGAAGAACCTCAAGAAAGAACCAGAATATGTAGTTCTTAGCAGCGCTTCCAGGCTTCAGAGAACCATTGCTGCACTTCTGGCAACTGCAAATTATGAAGAGAAAAAAGTCATAGCAAGGATCCTCGACGATGCCAATGAAAGAATTATAGGGTTGTTAAGATGATAAACGAAAGGAAAGAGAGGGTGCAGTCTGAGAGATATGAAATTCCAAAAACCTCTGGATATATGTTACTGGCAACTTGTGCACTTCTGATCCTTTATCTAGTAATCGATACGGTGGCTCAGATACTACCCCCTCATTACAGCCCTATCAGGGATGCGGAGAGTGATCTTGCGGTAGGGCCTTACGGGTTTCTTATGACTGTAAATTTTGTAAACAGGGGGGTGCTTTCAATCTTATTTCTGACCGGAATTTCACTTATGACTTCGAATCGTTTGAGGAATTCTATATCGCATCACTTGGGATTTGGGCAATTGGGGCATTTTTGCTTGCTGTGTTCCCGACGGACGTTCCCTCAACCCCAATAACTATTCACGGATTTATACATCTCATAACTGCGATAATATCCTTTCTTGCTGGGGGGACAGGGACATATTTCCTAACAAGATCGTTGCCTGTGAATATCTATTCCAGGAATTCAGTAAGGGCTTTTTTCACTTTATCTGGACTTACAATTCTATTTTTGTTTGCAGACCTTATTCTTCCATTTGTTCTGCCACATTTTGCGTCACGGATTGGGGGGCTGACTGAAAGACTTTTCCTGGGTTCTCTTCTCCTCTGGATGTTTATTGTTTCCTATTCCAGTTATCAAATGAACCCAAAAAGACACAAGGATTCAAACATATTACTCTCATAACTTATTCAATAGAATTCGTAACACATGAGTCGCTTTAAACCACCGGAAAAG
This sequence comes from Thermoplasmata archaeon, assembly GCA_021804185.1. Next base: position 2,107 of record JAJZKL010000053.1, read on the forward strand.
CAGTGTAGGATTCTATTTATCAAAACCCACTTTATTAAGGCTGAAATGTTGCCTTGAAAAGAACCATTTTTATGGCCCTCCTTATCGAAACCTCAAATGACAAGGGCGAAATGAACCCTTTCAAACCATGCAAGATAAAAAATATGGGGTCAAACTTTCAGGTCAAATGTATGAAAGCAATGACTCTACCCTGAGTGTCATTCGTTCTGTTTCTTCAATGGTTGATTATGAGGCCCTTTTTTCAAGACCCGGAGCAGGTGAGCCAGATTCAAGTTTCATGTGGACCTCTAAATTCACTGCACCTGTGGGCATGAGCTTCCTTGGGGAAACACTTTACCTCAATATTTTCCTTCCAGGGGGTTCTGAGAATGAAGCAGACAAGAAGGTTTTTCTAAACCGTGTTGGTGCAAAGTTTCAGGACGGACTATGGCAGATTCGGCGCAGAATGGAGGATAAAGAAGGGGCATACGGGCACATTATGAAGACTGCATTGATGAAGTTCAGAAGCTTAGTCCTTGTTAATGCATTTATCGGGAATGGCAGAACATATACTCATTTTGTATTCAACAGAGGAGACCTACCTGCCATTTCTAAAGCAGCACTCTCACTTCCTAAGATGGGTAAAGAAATAAGTGTGGAATATCTCAAAAAAACCGATGGTGAGAATATATTTTTAAAACGTCTCCAGGATACTGAGGACGTTTACGCTGTCACACTCCAGATAAAATATTCCTCCAGCAAACTGAACCAGGGTTCACTGGATAATGAAACTCCATTCGCACTTACTCTGCTTCATTCAAATGGAATCAAGGGGGTGGGAAAATTAAATGGTATGGAGTTCCCCTCAATCCTCAATGCAGCAGATATTTCAGAAATTAATGACAACGTTGTATCTTTCATTTCTAACAACGACTTTCTGGTGAGCCTGATGAAGAGCATAGTTTCAGAATATATTGTAGTATACGGGATATACGGAGTCGCCAGGAACGACTCCCTGAATGTTGTGATAAACATTCCAAAGCAGCAAACACACTCTCTGTTGAGGTTGATAAATAGCTTCTCAGACGCTTACAGTTCACTGGAACTAAGAATTAAGGAAGTTATCAGCTATAGAAACCTGAAGTCATAATCGATTACCATAATGTTGAATATGATCTTTTCCCGCCAATCTATCTCTATTTCATGGAATTTGCCGTCTGGATTTAGCAATGAAGGGTAAATGGTAATCGCATGCTTATGATTTTAAACAATCAGTAAGAAGTTTGTGGGCCGAAATGTCAGATAAAGATTATATAGTTTAGAATTATTATAAGTTAGTATTCAGTAAAATATACAACCAAATAGGTACAGACATAGTAAATTTGAGCCTCTGAGCATGTCACAAGAGGATCATGTCCGGCTCTGGATGGATCAGAAACACGAACGGCAAAGGTCCAGGATTGAATACTGTCAGAAGTACAATATATGGGGTGAAAAGGCATAATGAGCGAAAGCGGATGTCCCGTTAACCACGGGGGAAAAATGGTGAAGAGCATTGAAGATTGGTGGCCAGAGAGGTTGAGTCTCAGAATTCTAAGGCAGAATTCATCCAAGTCCAATCCAATGGGCAAGGATTTTGATTACAGAAAGGAGTTCCTGTCTCTTGATCTTAATGCAGTTAGAAAGGATATAGGCGATTTACTGACAAAATCTCAGGACTGGTGGCCCGCTGATTTTGGTAATTATGGGCCTCTCCTGATAAGGATGACCTGGCACGCAGCCGGTACTTACAGAGTTGGTGACGGGCGAGGAGGTGCAGGAACAGCACAGCAGCGTTTCGCACCAATAAACAGCTGGCCCGATAATGTGCTGCTGGACAGAGCCAGAAGGCTACTCTGGCCAGTGAAGCAGAAGTACGGAAGAAAAATCTCCTGGGGCGATCTCATGATACTTGCCGGAAACGTTGCCCTCGAAAACATGGGGTTCAAAACCTTTGGTTTCGGCGGCGGACGAGAGGATGTCTATGAACCTGACGAATCCGTATACTGGGGCCCAGAAGGAAAATGGCTGGATGACCAGAGGTACAGAGGTGAGAGGAATCTGGAAAACCCACTTGCTGCAGTCCAGATGGGGTTGATATATGTCAACCCTGAAGGACCAAATGGCAATCCTGATCCAGTTGCAGCCGCCAGAGATATCCGGGAAACATTTTCCAGGATGGCAATGAATGATGAGGAGACAGTGGCCCTTATTGCCGGAGGGCATACCTTCGGAAAGACACACGGAGCGGGACCTGCCACCTACGTTGGGCCTGAGCCTGAGGCAGCACCCATTGAAAATCAGGGTATCGGGTGGGTCAGTACTTTCAGATCCGGTAAGGGGGATGATACAATTGGAGGCGGACCAGAGGTTACGTGGACAACAACACCAACAAAATGGAGCATGGGGTTTCTGGAAACTCTCTTTAAATATGAGTGGGAACTGACAAAAAGCCCTGCAGGTGCGTATCAGTTTGTGGCGAAGGATGGCGCAGGTGCAGGAACAGTACCATATGCACATGACAGCAGTAAGAAGCGACCCCCAAATATGCTTGTCACTGATCTTTCACTGAGGATGGATCCTGTATATGAAAAGATTTCAAGGCGATATATGAACCACCCGGAAGAGTTCCAGGACGCTTTCGCAAGGGCGTGGTTCAAGCTTACCCACCGTGACATGGGACCGAAATCCAGATATCTCGGCCCATATGTTCCCCACGAGGACCTGATCTGGCAGGATCCTGTCCCAAAGGTTGATCATAAACTTATTGAGAAGCCTGATCAGGATAGCCTGAAGGCTGCAATTATGAAATCCGGCCTCACTGTCAGGGAACTTGTCTATACTGCCTGGTCATCAGCTTCAACATTCAGGGGCAGCGACAAGAGAGGGGGAGCAAACGGATCCAGAATAAGGCTTGACCCACAGAAGAACTGGAAAGTTAACGAACCTGAACAGCTTGGAAAAGTATTGAAGGCACTGGAAAGGATCATGGTAGAATTTAACTCAAGTTCCAAGGGGGGAAAGAAGGTATCTATGGCTGACCTTATAGTTCTCGCAGGAAATGCAGCGGTTGAGAAAGCCGCTGGAGATGCCGGGTACAACCTGGAACTTCCATTTTCACCAGGTCGAACAGACGCCATGCAGGAACAGACTGATGTGGAATCATTTGCCGTGCTTGAGCCTAAAAATGATGGATTCAGGAACTTCACAACATCCTTGGAAGGGGTAAAGGATGAATTTCTTCTCGTTGACAGGGCACAGTTGTTAACCCTTACTCCTCCTGAAATGGTTGCTCTTGTGGGTGGAATGAGGGCGCTGGACGCAAACTATGGTCACTCAAAACTGGGAATCCTTACAGACAGACCAGGTGTCCTTTCAAATGACTTCTTCACAAATCTCCTCTCCATGAATGTCTCCTGGGAACCTGAAAACGATTCCAGGAAAACTTTCAGGGGAATAGACAGAAAAACCGGAAAGGATCTGTGGGAAGCGAGCCGAGTGGATCTTATTATTGGTTCTCACTCAGAACTGCGGGCTGTAGCTGAAGTCTATGGTAGCAGGGACGGGGAGGAAAAGTTTGTAAAAGATTTTGCTGAGGCATGGAGCAAGGTTATGAATCTTGATAGATTTGATCTTCTATCCCCCTGAAGCTTGTTCTAAGGGATAATTTGAAAAATGCCGCCAAGAAAGGGCGGTTAAACATTATTTAATATAAATTTTTGTTTGCGTATAATATTTGCAGATGTTACGAATACAGTATAAAATGAGGAATGCGAGGACAGGTTTCTTATTTCTACTTTTTGAAAGACTTTCTTGCCTGGAAGTACGCCATTAAAAAAAGAGGAAGCACAGTGATCAGGGCAAAAAACATGGCTCCTTTCTTGACTCCCCGGAGAGTGGATGGTTGCAGGGAACAGTCAATTGACGGCATTCAACACACCCCTAAGGGGAGGTTTCCACCGGTACGTGCATAGAGGATCCTCTCCAAAGGGATCGCCGAAGTGTGCAAGAGATCTCGCCCGGGATCCACCGCAGATACCTGAAAACTCACAGGACCCGCATTTTCCCCTTAACCGGCCAGATCTTGCCGGCATGAGAAAATCTGTACTTCTGCCAACTATATTTTCCAAAGTTTCATCTCTAATCTGACCCAGTTTCACATTGAAAAGTCCCGATGGATAAACCTCTCCATTGCTGGAAAAGAATAATGTCCCTCCAAATCTTCTCTTCTGCCTGTCTTTTCCAGGGATATACCTGGGAACTGCGTTCTCGTCAAGAAGTGACAGTGTGGCTTCCTGCAAAATTCTGTAAGTCTTGCCACCGATTCCCCCAGGTCTCTTCTCATTAATGATGTTAATCACCCTGAATACGGGTGACTCAACAGTTCTGACGTTCAATCCATACTCCCAGAGGCCGTTGAGCCAGAGATTTATACCCATGTAATCATCCGGACTGACTTCAGATAACAATTCAGCTCTTCCGGTTGTTATCAGGAAAAATATCTCCCATGCCTTTGCCCCAGAATCCTTGACAATAGATGCAATAGACGGTAGCTCCAGCATATTCCTTTCCATCACCGTGGTGTTTATCTGTAATGAAATGCCATGTTTTTTCACCATCTGAAAAAGTGCGAGGGTCTGCTGGAAACTCCCCTCTCTATTTCTGATCCAGTCATGGGTTCCATCTGATACCCCGTCTAGGCTCAGTGAAATGGACTTAACACCCTGTGATTTCAAGAATGAGATCATCTCATCGTTAAGCTTCTCGGAAGCACTGGGGGACAGGCTGAATGGGAACTTTTTCCTGGCTGCATATGATATCAGTTCCTTCAGATCAGGCCTGAGAAGAACAGTCCCTCCGGTAAATATG
>JAJZKL010000054.1 GCA_021804185.1 Thermoplasmata archaeon
ATTCATCACCTGATGACTCATCATTCATGTTGCAGGAGAGCTTCTTCGATCTATTGTAACTTTCCGGTAGCATGTTTTCCAGCTATGTATCCTCCAACGATGGCCATCAACAGACCACTACCGCTGAGGTAACCTGTTGATCCGCGGCCAGAAATGCCGGCCGCTGCATCACCGACGGCATACACAGTATCGGACGTCCTGACCCCAACTTCAATGGCTCTCATGAACCTGTCTGTTCTTATGCCGCCGAGGGTATGGAATAGAGCAGGGAATATTTTCGCGCAGTGTAATGGAAAAATCCTGGTTTCCCTTGATGACTTTTGGAGGATACTGGTGGTAAGAAATCCCACGGATGTCTGAAGTTTTTCCTTATTAGCCCCGGTATAATCGGCAAGTTCATCAATACTGTGGCAATGTCTAAATCCTCCAACGGACTCAGTCAGGCGGAAATCCGAATAAAGATCGTACATCTCTGAATATATTCCATCTGGAATTAATTCAAAGCCGAAACTACCCTCCTGGGATGAAAGTTTCGATGCAAACTCTGAATAACCTATCTTTTCTTCTGCAAATCTTGATCCTTGGCTATTTATTATGATTGAACCTTTCATAACGGATTCCCATGAAATAAGAGTTCCAACCGCAGACAAGGACGAGTGTGCCTGATATGAATCCATGTTTGAAAGCTGAAGTCCAAGGTCTTTCGCAATGGAAACTGCAGTCCCGTCATGAAATGTGCTTCCGAAATATTTTAGATTCACTGCATCTGGAATATATCTTGATAGAAGCCGTTTATTTGCACCGAAGCCCCCTGTAGCCACAACAAATTTCTTTGATTTCAACAACTCATCAGTACCTTCAATGACAACAGACAAACTTCCTGATACAGTGTCCTTTTTCAGTTTAGCTCTTCTGCCTGTAACAATAGTCAGGTTCGGTGTATTTTCTGCTTTTTTTCTCATTGCAGTGACCAGATCCGAGCCAGACCTGCTAGCTGGAGAAACAATACTGAAGCTGGTATAGCCATAGTATTTGAACTCAGTTACAGGGATTAATTGTAGCCCAACATAATCAGCAAACCAGTCAGCGACGTTCCCGGACTGTTTGCACAACTCCATCACAAGTTCCGGGTTTGCCTCACCGTGATTCATGCGCATTATGTCATTAAATATTTGTTCAGGAGGGAAATCAAAACCTTGCTGCAACTGAAATCTGCTGTTGGCCACTGGAAACATTCCTTGTGTTTCAAGTGTGTGCCCGCCATATACCTCCGTTCTTTCAAGTATCAGAACTTCAGATCCTGATTCCGCAGCAGAAAGACCAGCTACCAGACCTGATCCACCGGCGCCGAGGACGATAACATCAAAAGTGGATAATTCATTCTCATTGCCCATACTTTTGGATATTATTCCTTGGAATTTAATTCTAATTTCATTCACCCCAAAAAGAGACGTTATATTCCTTGTTCAGATTACAACACATGTCACTGATTGATATTATCAAAAATGAAACTATACTTGCTCCCGGTGTATACGATCCCCTTTCGGCCCTGATTGCACAAAAGGCGGGATTCAAAGCTCTTTATCTCAGTGGTGCCAGTATATCATATACTTATTTGGGGATGCAAGATCTATCATTCACTAATCTCACAGATGTAGAGAGCGCACTGCGCAGAATTAAGAATCGTGTGGATGTGCCCATCATCTGCGATGCCGACACCGGATACGGAAATGAGGATAATGTTGCATACACTGTAAGAGTTCTCGAGAGGTCTGGGGCTTCCGCCATACAGTTAGAAGATCAGAATTCTCCTAAGAGATGCGGCCATCTTGCAGGAAAGGAAATCATACCTGCCCAGGAAATGGTCCTGAAGATCAAGACAGCCGTTGCAGCAAGGAGAGATGCTGCGATAATTGCTAGAACTGATGCAATAACTGTATCTGGAATTGAAGAGGCTATTTTCAGAGCTAATATGTATATGGATGCAGGTGCTGATATAGCGTTTGTGGAATCCCCCAGGAATAAGGAGGAAGTGAACAGGATTGCCAGAGAGGTTCAGGGCTTAAAACTCATCAATATGGTGGAGGGGGGAAAGACACCAATAATGGATTTCAAGGACCTCAGGAGTATTGGATTCAATATTGTTATTTTCCCGGGATCCGCCGTCAGGACTGTGACATACGCCATGGAAAATCTTTTCCGAACCCTTTATGACACCGGTTCAACCACTGCTTACAGGGATAGAATGCTTGATTTCAATCAGCTCCAGGACATTCTTCGACTGCAAATGAAATAAAAAAATTCATAAATCGACAAATTTAGTCCCAGAAAGGAGACAGATCAAGAAGACCTTTCTTCTTCAGTACCTCGATGATTCCGCCCGAATCCAAGATTTCCAGCAGGAATAAGGGTAGAGGCTTAAAATTGATGACTTCTCCGGTTGCAGCCGTTACCGCTCCCCGGTCAAGGTCAACAGAAATTCTATCCCCCTCGGATACACTGGACCTGATACCCGGCACTGTTGCAATGGGTAGGCCGAAATTGACGGAATTTCTGAGAAACAGGCCGTTAACTGATTCTGCAATAACGCACGAAATACCCAGTCCCTTTAGGTTCGCAGCTGCAGGTCTTGAAGACCCCATGCCAAAATTTCTGCCGGCAACCAGAATATCTCCTGCTTGAACCATTTCAGCCCAGCCAGGTCTATTTGCCCACATGGTGTATCTAGGTCTCTCGTTCTCAGAAACTGTGTAGCATATGTGCGGGTACATCAGGTCAGTGTTTATGTTATCGCCAAAGACCCAGGCTTTTCCAACATATCTGTGATCAGTTGACATCTCTGGCCACCCTCAGGTATTTTCTTGGATCCGTTATTCTGCTTTCAATTGCGGAGGCGGCCACAGTTGCAGAGGATGCAAGATATATACTTGCGCTTCTAGATCCCATTCTGCCCTTGAAATTCCTAGTGGTTGAGGTTATGCCAACTTCATTGTCCCCAAGCAAACCCATATGTCCACCGAAGCATGATCCACAAGTGGCGTTTGTAACTATGCCTCCTGCTTCAGTTATTTCTTTAACATATCCAAGTTCAAGCGCCTGCCTGTAAATCTCCTGGGTGGCAGGGGTGACTACTAGTCTTGTGTCCCTGCTTATCTTTCTTCCCTTTAGTATCCTAGCGGCAATTTCCAGATCATGGAGCCTGCCATTTGCGCATGATCCTATGGTCGCCTGGTCAATATGGATGTCCCCCAAATCAGCCACCGCCCTGATATTCCTGGAAACAAAATCCGGCAAAGCTACCATGGGCTCCAGATTGGACAGGTTTATGTCATATTCGGATTTGTAGGTCGCATCTGGTTCAGGCTCAATCTTTCCATGGGACGGTAAACCTTTTTCTTCCATATACTTCTGCAGCACGCTGTCATAAGGGAACACAACGAATTCAGCCCCTAATTCAGCGCACATTGTTGAAATCACAGCTCTTTCATCGATTGATAGACTTTCAATGCCGGTTCCATGAAACTCTATGTTCTGGTCTGTTGCATCTCCAATATCCTGGGCCATCTTAAGGAAAACATCCTTTGCCTCAGTTCCAAGCGGCAGCTTACCATTTAGGTTAACCTTTATGGTGTTGCCCACAATGTACCACGTCTCCCCCGTACAAAGCACCTGCATCAGTTCCGGCATGCCTAACCCACGCCCCAGAGAATTATAGGCTCCCATGGCAATCGTATGGGAATCTGTGTTTGCTATAATCATACCTGGTCTGATGAAACCTTCCTGGGCCAGAAGAGCATGAGATATTCCGCCCCTTCCGTAATCATAAAAGTTCTTGACGCCCCATCTTTGAACCAACTTTCTGATCTTTCTGTTTCCGTCAGCAACATCGGTAGTAGGGGCAGGCACAAGATGGTCGAAGATTATTGCCACTTTGTCAGGATCGAAAACAGACTTTGGGGGGTTTCTGAGGAATTCCGGGTGTAGGCCCGCCATATCCAGAAGCACGGCGAAATCCACCTTGACCCTTACTATGTCTCCAGGCTCTATTTTCCCTGACTTATTAACCGAGTGTAAATAGAGTATCTTCTCAATAATGTTCATACCGTGAACCCACTGCGTCACGCGACTGGTCTTTTTATATACTCACCCAGAGGATCACCAAACTTTCCGTCTGAATAGGTGACGTTGCCTCTCAGTATTGTATACTCCGGTTGACCATACAGTTCGAGCCCTTCAAATGGGGTGAAATCTTGTGCCGAATGCAGGTCCTGATATCTTATTTTTCTCTTCTTATTAATATCAAGAATAACCAGATCGCCATCAAAGCCTAATGCAATATCCCCTTTTCTCCCATATAGAGAATGGACCCTGGCGGGATTTGCTGTTATCAGTGATGCAAGTTTCTCCAGTGGTATCTTTCTCTCGACGTAGCCCCCGGTAATTATTGCAGGGAGCAACAGTTCTGTGGCGCCATAGCCATTCTCTGCCGTCCATAACTCATTGCCCTTTCTGGATTCTTCTATGGCTGCGTGGTCTGATCCGACGGTGTTGATCATACCATCAATTATACCTTTCCACAGAAAATCTCTGTCGTCTCCAGATCTTATGGGCGGATTAACCTTTCCATGTATCCCAGCATCGGAATTCACGGTTAATGTGAGGTGGGAAGGAGTTGTTTCTACATACACATCGACGTCCGGGAACTGGCGTTTCATTTCATTAATTGTTTCAAGGGCTAATCGGCTGCTTACATGAAGCAAGTTAATGGGGCAGTGAGTTTCATGGGCAAGTTCGAAGGCTTCAATTATGGCTATGCGTTCAGAACTGGGAGGTCTGGCCTTGCTGTATGCCTGAAGAGGATTCAGTTTCTCCCTGTCCATCTCTTCTCTTGTTTTTTCTAGGTTTATCCTTATGATTTCGGCGTCTTCTGCATGAATGCTTAATCTTACGTTGCCGTAATTTTCATTTACTTCTGAAATCTTTTTCATTATGTTGTACATGTGACCAAGATCGTACGGCTCATCAGAAAGAAGATATTCTTTCTCCACGGAACCTTTCTTAACCTCACTCTTGAGGTTGAGACCCTTGTAGAACATGTAGTACTTGAATGTCGACACTCCGTTCTTGGAGACAAGCTCAGGGATTTCCTCAACGTGCTTCTTCAGTATAGGGGCAAGATTAAAACCGTAATCCGTGTAAAAATTACCCGCCGATTGTTCAAGCACCTTCTTGAAGAGAGATGAATATGGCTCGGAAGTATTCATATAGTTCTTCCCAGAACGAAAATAACTCAGTATTGTAGTAACTCCACCGGCTGCTGCACTGGCGGACTCAGATCTCGCATCATCTGAAAATGGGCGGTAAATTCCCACATGAAAGTGAGAATCAACTACTCCAGGAAACACATACTTGTTTCCAGCATCGATCACTTTCTTTGCATCATTATTTATGTGATCGGCAATGGCGACGAATTTTCCGGCCTCAATACCAATATCTGCTTTCCTGACACCTTTGCCCGGAAAAACAACGTGACCGTTTCTCACTATTAGGTCCATCATAAGTAGTCATGGGTTGGTAATTTTTTAACCTTTGCTCATATTATTTTCAGATTTTTTTCACGGTATTATGCCATAATAAGAACGCATCCTTTTATACAAATTATACTTTGAAGCCTGTCAATCGATAATATGGTTTACAGAGAAAAATTCAGCCTACAATTAAGTTAAAATTTATATGCAAAATAGAAAGTATGGTTATTAACTTCCTGAACTGACTTCGTATACTTCAAGTGTTCCGTTTCTGACAACCAGAGAATTGTTCACGGCCAGTTCATAGAGGTCAAAGTAGTGAGTGATGGAGCCGTCAAGCTGCGATACACTATGCACGGTCTTGGAGGTCACAGCATGGTTATATGTCAATGCGGTAATCACGTTGTCCACAATAGTCCCTGCAAAGAAACCGTCCCCAACAACCGTCGTGTCATTGCTGTATGTCGTATTATAATCACCTGAAGTACCGTTGATATCATATGAAACAAGTGTGTAGTCCGTTATGTTCCTGATCTGTGTAACATTGAAACCAATCCCAATGCCCGTGAGATCACCACTGCTGTTAAGGTATATGAATTCAGAGGAGGTACCGTTGATCTGGAAATATTCCTGCTTGATGTTCAAGATGCTAATATGGCCATATGCCGGGCCACCGCTGGAATTAAACAGGTAGTATGTAGAGGTGTCGAAGTATGTTATGCTTTCATTGAGGTAAAAATTCTCCACAATTGGAATGACATATCCAGAACTCGTGGGAATAACAATATCTGCACTTGGATCATATTCAGTTGCGTTCGCGAAGAACGAGTCAGTTTTAAGAATGCTGTAATCTGCAAGATATGCGCTTGTTGTTGTGATGCCAGATGAAGCCAGTATTTCAGTGACGCTGTTGCTGTCATTAAGGAATGCTGCGGATGCCGGAATGGATTCTGTTGTCAGGTTTGTCTGGGGACTCTGGAAATAGGAATCATTGAAACTGAATGTGCTGGAGATCATATGTGAGACAGCTGTTTCCTGTGTTGTGTTTATCATGAAGTTCAAGGCAGATCTGATCCAGAGGTTCTCGTCATTGATTACTTCCACCTTAATTGTCCTGGTTCCATGAAGCAGTGAGAGATATGGTGAAAGATTGATGACATGAGGAGGATACACCTCAGCACCTATGCCCAGAATGGGCTGCCACAGGAACAGATCCCCGCCACCGGTCTGAATATTCGGATACGGCTCCACTGTTGCCACAAGTTCGTTTCCGATAAATATCCTGAATTCCCTGAATGGAGGCTGCAAGGTATACCAGAACTCGTCGTTTCCGTTCTGCTGCTCATAGAAGTTGATATAGGCCGAACTGATGTTTTCAGGGAAGGTAACATTTGTCGTTCTGGTAACATTGAACGGTATTGGCACATTGTTGGGGAATGCATTTCTGGGCGTTGGAAAACC
>JAJZKL010000055.1 GCA_021804185.1 Thermoplasmata archaeon
TTCAAGGAGTCCCACTATGTATACATTGAGACCCGTAAGGAAGGATACAGGGAATCCGCCAGAATAGACGGAGATCTTTTGCAGTCTCTAAAGAAAGAGCTCTGAATACTTCCTCCCAATTTTTTTATCCCTGTAGCAAATCACAAACAATGGCAGGGATTAATCTTACTGAGGATGAGGAGACCGTCCTTAAGTACGTCAAAAGTTTTGCCAATGACGAACTCAAACCGCTTGCAGCCCAGATAGATCGTGAGAAGAGGGTACCTGAAAATATAATAAAGAGGATGAGGGACCTTGGCCTTTTTGCAGCTTGCATCCCTCGGGAATATGGGGGCGCAGGCCTTTCATTCAGTTTCCTCACACGCCTTATAGAAGAACTATCAATGGCATGCCCAAGCACTGCACTCGTCCTGGATGGCGCCCTCACCCTATTTGCTGATCCCGTTATGATGTTCGGGAGTGAGGACCTTAAAAAGAGATATCTGCCAAGGGTTGCTTCTGGCGAGATCGGTGGCCTCGCGCTTACAGAAGCGGGTGCAGGAAGTGACGCAGCATCAATTAAAACTAAAGCTGAAAAGAAAGGGGATCACTATATTCTGAATGGGAGCAAGATATTCATATCCAATGGAAGGCTTGCGAAATTCTTCGTTGTTGATGCTGTAACTGATCCCTCTCTGGGGCACAAAGGAATCAGCACATTTGTCGTTGATTCTGACTCCCCCGGATTTAAAATAAGCAGGGATATCGATAAGATGGGAATAAGGGGAAGCAGTACGGTAGAACTGGTCTTTGACAATGTCTCAGTCCCGGAGCACAATCTTCTTGGTGAAAAAAATAAGGGTTTCAAAGTGGTAATGGAAACCCTGGATTCTGGCAGGATTGGTATTGCAGCCCAGGCCCTTGGCATTGCTCAATGCGCACTGGATGAGGCCCTTGATTATATAAAGCAGAGAAAGCAATTCAACACAAAGATAGCAGATTTCCAGGGAATACAGTTCATGATTGCAGATATGTCCACAAAGCTGGAAGCGGCAAGGCTCCTCACATACAGGGCTGCTGAAATGTGGGACAGGCATGAGGATTCTGTAAGGATTTCATCAATGGCGAAACTTTACGCCTCTGACGTGGCCATGCAGATAACAACCGATGCCCTTCAGCTTTTTGGCGGGTATGGTTACACAACAGACATGAATGCTGAGAGGCATATGAGGGATGCAAAGATCACACAGATTTACGAGGGCACAAATCAGATTCAAAGGGTAATAATTGCCCGTGACATTCTGAGGGATCATTGATTCACATAGGGTGTTCCGGCTGGTCCTACCCAGAGTGGGTTGGTCCATTTTACCCGAAGGGAACAAAAGACAAGCTGGGCTACTACACCTCTGTTTTCAACACTGTGGAACTGAATTCTTCATTCTATGGGGATATATCTCAAAAGCTACTTCGGAGCTGGATAAATAGGTTCTCGGGTACAGGTTTCCTGTTTTCGGTCAAGGCTCCAAGAACAATCACTCATGAATCGATCTCAAGAGGGACTGAAGAGGCACTATTTTTGATGGATAAATTTCTGGAGGACCTGATATGGCCTTTAAGGGACTCCGGCATTTTGGGGATGACTCTCTTCCAGATTCCACCATTCTATGGTGAGAATGAGCTCAGAAACCTTGTCTCTGTGCTTCAGGATTCAGATACAGGCGAGATAAACCCAAGGATAGAGGTCCGGAACATTGGTCTGATGGGAAAAGAAAGCCTATCAGGCACTTCAGCCTCTCTAAATGCTGGATTTGTTATTCCAGACAGCCCGGATTTCAGGATAGATACAAACATCATCGTGAAGAAAAATTGGGATTATGTGAGGTTGCATGGCAGAAATGCCTCAATGTGGGGAGGAAAAGGCCAGGGGATGGCCAGGTACGATTACCTGTATTCCCCGGATGAGCTAAGATCGATCTGGGAAACAATAAGAACCCATTCTGCCGATGATATATTCATCTATTTCAACAACCACCCGGGCGGGAAGGCCACCAGGAATGCGCTTCTTATGATGGATATGGCTGGGGTCAAAGCAGATAGAACAAAATTATTCTGATTGCAACGATGAGGTACTGTTAAGGAGGGTAGACTTGATGTCATCAGACAGGTTAAGTGAACAAGGAGAAAAGATCAAATTCATTTACAAGGGAATAGAAATGTCCGGAATTGTAGTAAGCCACGATTCCAGGCAGTTTAATATCAAACTGAGCAGCGGCTATAACATTTCTGTCCCCAACGATTCCATCGAAATTACTGAAAGTGAAAGAATTCAGGTGAGCCATCAACATTCCTCCCCTTCTCATGATCAGGACGCAGAGGTTGAGATTATAGCCACCGGTGGTACAATAGCCAGCAGGGTCGACTACATAACAGGGGCAGTCACTCCAGTTTTTGATCCCGGGATACTTGGAGAAAACATCCCAAACATAAACTCATTCCGTTACGATGTAAAGATTATGGACCCAATATTAAGTGAGAACATGACTCCAGAGATCTGGCAAAATATTGGAAACATGGTGAAGGAGTCACAGATGGTGGGACGGAGTACAATCATACTTCATGGAACAGATACAATGGCTTATACAGCATCTGCCCTGGCATTCATGTTCAGATCACTTCACAGGCCTGTAATTCTGGTTGGTTCACAGAGGAGTTCTGACAGGCCAAGTACTGATGCATTCCTGAATCTAGAAGCTGCGCTTGAATTCAGCAGGATTAATATTGGTGAGGTTGGAATATGCATGCACAGTTCCATATCTGATACTTCAGTATCTCTGTTGAGAGGGGTAAGGACGAGAAAGATGCACTCATCACGGAGGGATGCATTCAGGTCACCGGGCGTTCCCCCTATGGCATCATACGTCAATGGGTCGTCCAGTGTAAACCCAGACACCACTCCATGCTCAACAGATTCTCTGGATTTTAAGCCTTCCCTGGAAAAAAAAGTATCGCTTGTGTATTTCCATCCAATGATGGAGCCGGAGGATTTCAGTGCATTGTCCGAAGGGAAGAAAATTGTGGTCATCGCCGGTACTGGTATGGGCCATGTCTCATCAAAGCTATTCGAACCTCTGAAAGAACTGTCAAAGGAAGGGACGAGATTCATGATGACCACACAGTGCCTTGGTGGGAGGGTAGATCTGGATGTATATTCCACCGGAAGACGGCTTACTGAACTTGGTGTCATCCCCCTTGGAGACATGTTCCCGGAGACTGCACTTGTAAAGGCTATGCATGTTGCTGCCAATTACCCAGAGGAAAAATTCAGGAAAACTATGATTTCAAATATGCGAGGAGAGATTCTTTCCAGGGAGGTGGAATTCTGAGTCCTACCCCAATAAAGATAGGGCTGGAGGTACATCTTCAGCTGGACGGCAAGAAACTTTTCTGCAACTGCCCCACTGAGTCTGGGAAGGAGGAGAAGGGGAAATTCTTCAGGATACTTGGTACTACTAGCGGAGAGACAGGTGAAACAGATCCTGCCGTATTATACGAAAGAAAGAGAGACAGATCATTCCAATATACAATTTCTGATAACTCCTGTATGGTGGACGCAGACGAGGAACCACCAAAGGAGATAAACAGAAATGCGCTGAAAAAGGCCATTGCAACTTCGATCTACCTTAACTGCATAACAATGAAGAACGTGCAGTTCATGAGAAAGATAGTTGTAGACGGCTCGAACACTTCAGGGTTTCAGAGAACAGCGATTATAGGGATTGGAGGAAAAATTGACACCAGAGAGGGGCCGGTTCGAATTTCAACCATCTGCCTTGAGGAGGACTCCTGCAGAAAAATAGAGCAGGACGCCAATATTGTGGAATACAGCCTCGACAGGCTTGGGATTCCGCTTATGGAAATATCTACTGAACCAGATATAATATCCCCTCAACATGCCCGGGAGGTTGCAGAGAATATTGGCTCCCCGCTTATAGCTGCAGGCTGGCTCAGGAAAGGTGCTGATTCCATAAGACAGGATGTCAATTTTTCTATGGGTTACGGAAGAGTGGAAATCAAAGGTGTACAGAAGCTCTCGGATATAGAACAGTGTCTGAAATATGAGATGGAGAGGCAGCAGGGGCTTGGCAAAATATCTGCATTTATGAGAAAGACAGGAATTCCGGAGATAACGCTGATCGAATCGGGTGATATATTCTTTGAGACTGCCTCAAATGTGTTGAAAAGATCCATGAAGGCAGGCAATTCCATATATATTTCACGCCTGAAAGGATGTGCTGGCATACTGAAGAACAAAGATTTGAGGCTAGGAAAGGAACTGTCAGATATCGTCAAAGCGTTTGGTGGAGGAGGCCTGATGCATTCAGACGAGCTACCTGCTTTCGGAATTGATGATGAAATCAGCAATATAAGGGAAAAACTTGGATGCGCTGACAATGACGCCTTCCTGATAGTTACATTGAAACCAGAGAGTAAGAATTTAATTGAAAATGAACTGAATTCCAGGATCACCAAGGTCTACAATATGGACCTATCTGAGACACGTTATCTGAACGCAGACGGCTCAACCTCTTTTCTCAGGCCTCTTCCCGGAGGTGCGAGAATGTACCCGGAAACAGATGTCCCAATACTTGATATCGTTACTATGATGGAGGAGGCTGAGAGAATTAAGCCTGCACCTCTTGAAGAGGTTATATCAGAGACTTCATCCAGATACGGAATTTCGCAGCAGGATTCTGAAACTATAATCAGGAAAGGGTTGCTGAATGATTTTCTCTCGGTGAATGAGCTGATCGGGAATGGTTCTCTTTCAGCAAGGTTAATTCTTCATATAATCCCCGAATCCTCCAAGGCATCGGGAAGAGAAATTCAGGTAGGGGATGTGCTGCATCTTCTGCAAGTTTCTGCTATGGATGGCCTGGACAGAGATGGCCTGGAATATGCAATGAAATTGCATTTCATCGACAATTTTTCACCTGAAAAAGCATGGGATGGAGTGAAAAAGTCCTTCATTTCTGCCCGGGATCTTTCGTCGCTAATAGAGAGGGCCGCCAATAACCCGGAAATTACTGAGAAGAATCTCATTCCAAGGCTGAGGGCAATGACAGAAAAAAAGTTCAATCCCGCAGTCGCAATGGAGATGTTCCGGAAATTAAGGAACCCCTATTGATATATCTATACATGGCAAAATTTCAACATTATTCTAAAATTCTTAAATAGATTCGTGCGATTAGGATTCAATGTTGGATGGCTACATCCCTTTGCTGATTGTCCTTGTGTTGATAATCGGAGGGTTAATTACAATCTACATGGTTCTGCCAACTGTTGGGGCTAACAGATTCAAGAAGAGCCAGAAGATTTCTTTAAAACCGGATGTAATTATAGAAAACGCCTCCAGGGAGATTGGTCCGCCTGTCAAGCATGGAGAATATCTTGACCCATACGAGAGCGGTGAGGTCTCTAAAGGTGACTTTCGTTCAGCAATTAATGTACAGTATTATGTAATTATTCTCCTTTTCATACTTTTCGATGTGGATATGGTCCTTCTTTTTCCATGGGCCTTTGACTTTATGAAACTTGGACTTATCCCTTTCCTTGAAACACTGGCATTTCTTGCAATGCCTCTGTTTGTTGTAAGTTATGCATTCAAAGAAGGCTATATGAGGTGGCTGAAATGAAAACCGGAGACGGTGGAGTTGTAACAACAACCCTGGAGCAGGCTATGGAGTGGGGAAGGAGCAATTCTCTATGGCCATTGACTTTTGGCCTCGCATGCTGTGCCATCGAAATGATGGCAATACAGGCTGCGGACATGGATATTGCACGTTTTGGCAGCGAGGTATTCAGAAATTCCCCAAGGCAGTCTGATCTGATGATTGTAGCGGGGACTGTCACAAAAAAGATGGCTCCAAGGGTCAGGAGACTTTACGAAGAGATGCCATACCCCAAATATGTAATAGCAATGGGGGTCTGTGTAATTCAGGGAGGGCCATACAATCAGGGCTATTCAGTTGTTCTCGGGGTGGACAAGGTTGTGCCTGTTGATGTTTATGTCCCGGGATGCCCTCCGACTCCGGAAGCCCTTACGCATGGAATTATGCTTCTTCAGAAAAAAATAAGAAATGAGACAGACAGGTGATTGCATGGTGGAGGTTATTGAGGAAACAACTGGGAAAGATGGAAGAAAGGTAATGAAGGTTGCAAAGGAAAACCTCCTCGCTCTACTTTCCGACCTTAAGGATAATGGATTCACCCACCTCTCACTTATTACTGGCGTTGACAGAAAGTCAAAGCTGGAAGTTGTTTATCATCTTCATAATATGAATAAGAACGAATACGTTGTGGTCAAGACAGAGACACTTGACGAAAGGGTCCCGAGCGTTACCAGCCTTTTCAAGAGCGCCGACTGGGACGAAAGGGAGCAGTACGATCTTATGGGAATAGTGTTCGAAGGCCACCCCAACCTTAAGAGGCTGTTCCTTCCGGATTCATGGGTTGGGCACCCGCTCAGAAAGAATTACGATCTTTCTAAAGTTCAGTACATAAACATGGATGAAAACGGTGACGATTACGCCACCTTTGATCCCGGTGATGGCTGGTGAAAATGATACAGGAGGAAAAGAAAAACGATAGCAGGGAATGGACAGAGCTCAATATGGGCCCCCAGCACCCATCGACTCATGGAGTTCTACGGCTTAAAATCAAGTTAGACGGAGAAACTGTTAAAGAGGTCGAACCAATTATTGGATACCTTCACCGGAATGCTGAGAAAATCTGTGAGCTTGATTACTATTGTGATTCTCTGATCTATTTTGACAGGATGGATTACGTTGCTGCAATGAATATGGAAGTTGGTTATCTCGAAGCGGCTGAAAAGCTTCTGGGGATACCTCCACCAGAGAGGGCAAAGTGGATAAGGGTTATTATGGCTGAACTGAGCCGTATTGCAGCACATCTCGTCTGGGCAGGCGCATT
>JAJZKL010000056.1 GCA_021804185.1 Thermoplasmata archaeon
CTGCTCCGAATATGTTGTCACTCCATCAACCAGGCCTAGATCCACACCTTCCTGAATTTCCTTCACACTTGCCGTATCAAGAAATATTTTCATATTTAGGTTCCTCCCTGAAACATGTTTCTGCTGTCTTCACTATATCATCAACTCCCATATGAAAATATTCGAAAAGCTCCCAGGATTTCCCGGATTTGCCAAAGGAATCATTCATTCCAAGCCGTGCCACTTTCACCGGATATTCCTCTGAAACAATTTCAGCAACCCTGCTTCCAAGGCCGTTAAAGATGGAATGTTCCTCCACAGTTACTATTTTACCGGTATCTCTTGCAGCCTTCAGAATAGCACCCCGGTCTATGGGTTTTATTGATGACATGTTAATGACTCTGGCTGAAATGCCCCTTCCCCTCAGAACCTCTGCAGCCTTGAGGGCAAAGGATAGCATAACGCCCATTCCTATTATTGTTATATCAGATCCATCCAGAAATGTTACAGATTTGCCAGGCCGGAACTGATAATCCGGTTCATTAAGAACCGGAAATTTCTCTCTTGATAGCCTGACGTAATTTGGCCCAGACCCTTTCTCTACAAGGTAATCTATAACGGATCTTGTCTCTATGGAATCTACAGGGACAGTTACCTTCATGTTCGGCAGGCCAGCCATTATCCCCACATCCTCAACAATCTGATGTGTAGCACCATCCTCGCCAACAGTTATCCCGGCATGGGTGACGACAAAGTTTGCTGAAACGTTATTGTAGCAGATTGACTGCCTCAACTGTTCATAGGTCCTCATCAGAAACACTGCAAATGTAGATGCAAAAACCTTCTTTCCTGAAAGAGCCAGTCCGGCAGCAGCCGATACCATTGACTGCTCCGAAATCCCCATGTTGAAGAATCTTTCCGGGAATTCCTTTCCGAAGAGCCCTGTCTTCGTAGATGATGACAGGTCTGCATCCAGAACAACAATGTCTTTATGGATAGAACCAAGTTTTTTCAGTTCCTCCCCGTAAGTGTCCCTGAGGCTTTCACTTGTCATGGAACATCACCAGAAAGTTCCCTGAGGGCTCTCTCATATTCATCATCGTTTGCAGGAGGGCTTCCATGGTATTTTGGGTTGTTCTCCATATAGCTGACCCCCTTTCCTTTCACTGTGTTTGCCAGAATGAATGTTGGTTTCCCTCTGAAGTTTTTAGCCTTCTCCACTGCCCCTATAATTTCCTCATAATCATGGCCATTTATCTCAAAAACCTCCCATCCGAAGGAAGAGACCATCTCCCTTATGTTGTTCTGGGGCATTATATCATCAGTGAATCCATCCAGCTGGACCCGATTCCTGTCCAGTATAACAGTCATGTTGTCAAGCGAATATTTATGGCCAGCCATTAATGATTCCCAGACACTTCCTTCCTGAAGCTCACCGTCTCCTATGATAGCATAAACATGATAATTTTTTCTGTCTAATTTCCCTGCCAGTGCCATTCCCACAGCAATGCCTATCCCCTGGCCCAGGGATCCGGTGGAAGCTTCCACGCCCGGCACACCGCGATGAACATGCCCTTCAAGTTTTGAAGAAATTTTCCTGAAGCCGCTCAGATATTCCTCTGGAAAGAAGCCTCTGATCGCAAGGGTCGCATATAAGCCAGGAGAGGCATGTCCCTTACTCAATACAAGCCTGTCACGATCCGGATCATCAGGTTTGAGAGGATCAATATTCATCTCACGGAAATAAAGAACCGTGAGAACGTCTGCAATACTCAGAGAGCCTCCAGGATGACCGCTTTTGGCGGAATAGACCATCTCTATGACCCTCTTTCTTATCTGTGCCGATATTCCCTTCAGATCACTGACACTGATTTGTTCCATCTTTATTTCTCCATTATCATCAGGTTTCAAAGACCTGATATACCTGAATTCCCACGATGTTTAAATTAATTTTTTAACAGGCCAAGCTAATTAGGAGACTGTATCAATATCGTCTTCATTGTTCCTATCTGAATCCACTCTTCTATATGGGTTTGGCAAACCGGTGGCAACTATGAGTATTTCCACTGTGCCGTCATATTTCTGATCAACAGTAGCGCCCCATATAATCCTGGCATGTTTTCCCACTTTTTTCCTTATCATCTCCACTGCGCTGCTGGCCTCTTCAAGCTGAAGATCTCTGCCCCCTGTCACGTTGATGATGACGCCAGTGGCCCCAGAAAGGTCCAGATTAAGAAAAGGCGAATTTATTGCTTTTTCAACAGCCTTTTCTATTCTTTCACCAGCCTCGTCATCAGACATCCCCATCCCTATCATGGCAAGGCCTGAATTCTTCATTACAGTCCTAAGGTCATTGAAATCCAGGTTGATCAGGCCCGGTTTAGTTACAAGGTCGGATATTCCAGTAATGGACTTTACTATGATCTCATCCGCAAAACGGAATGCCTTCTCAAGCGGCAGATCCGGGACAAGCTCAAGGAGCTTATCATTGGGTATTATTATTACGCTGTCAGAGTTCCTCAATAGCCTTGAAAGCCCGTAATCTGCATTCTCCATTCTTTTTCTGCCCTCGGATTTGAATGGAAGCGTTACCACTGATATAGAGAGAACATTGCTATCCTTTGCCCTTGAAGCAATATAGGGTGCTGCCCCTGTTCCAGTCCCTCCCCCAAGGCCAGCGGTTATGAAAACAATGTTTGTCCCTGACAGATATTTCATAATGTCCCTGTCTGATTCTTTTGCGGACTGTTCACCTACCTTTGGTTCTGCACCTGAGCCAAGGCCTCTCGTGAGATTTTTTCCCAAAAGGATTTTGTGATTGGCCTTTATCTTCAGGAGATGTTTTGCGTCAGTATTACAGGCTATAAGTGTTGAGCCATTTATGCCTTCCTTCATGAGTCTGTTGATTGTGTTCGATCCAGCTCCCCCTGCTCCGAATATGTTGATCTTTACCCTGAGCTTTTCAAGATAATCCTTCAGCTCCTCTTCGGAAGTTGCGAAGTCATCGTCCTCTTCGTCAAAAGTGATATCACTCATCTCCTGCATTGGTAAACCCTTCAAGATAAATAGATTTTGCAGAAATTGCAAAACAGATTATCGAGTAAGCCACTTTGTGGTTTTCCAGAACGTCAACAGTCCGTATATCATTGTCACAAAGAGTATTCCGGAAGCCAGAGCGCCGTAACCAAGTGTCCTTAGCCTTTCTTTCTTGATATTGCTTAAAACAGTGCCAAGGAAAATGAATGAACCGATATCACTTCCCATTCCAAAGGATATTTTGCCGTAAAGAATGGAGGAAAGTTCACCTTTGTTCAGGAGGAAAGCTCCTCTGATGACATCAAGAAGGAATTCAGGGCCTGAGAGATTGGAGAAGAAAGCATATACCCTTATGAGAATCAGTGCCAGCGCTATAAGAGGAAGCATGTATGAATAAATAAGTTCAAAAGAGTAGAATTTTCCAGCTTTGAAGACATTCCCTGTTTTAAGTTCACGGCCGAATCGGATCCACTCGGACCTTGACCACCTAATATTCTGAAGGAAAAACTTCTTCATTGTTTTCTGTGGGTAGGTTATTACTTCGACATCATAATCCTTCACCAGCTTGTATCCACTCTGAATCGTATGCATGGCAAGCTGCCAGTCTTCACCAAGCATTGTATGCTTTCCAGCAACCCTCAGATTGGCAAATTCTCCTGAAAGGATAAGTGGTTTGATTATCTCTGTCCTGTACATTATGCATGCTCCATCAAGGTGCAATACAGCATTATGCACAGACATAGCCCTGTAAACAACCTCCCTTGATCTTTCTATGAATTCTGCCCCATAAGCCTGGGGCTGTCCAGTGTTCTTCACAACCAGATTTGGGCCTACGCCACCTACCTCTGGCCTGAAGTTTGATGCCATTGCCACAGCTGCACCATCTGGGAGTATAGTATCGCTGTCTATAAGCAAAGTCAAAGGGGTTGAAACTTCATGCATGCCTCTTTCAATTGCCTTTTTCTGACCCCCTCTGATCTCCTGCAGAATAAATCTGGCTCCATGCTTTTCTGCAATACTTCTATATGGCTCATCACAGGAGTCACCGACAACTATTACAGGGCATCCCTGATCCTTTGCAGCCTGCATGCACTCGTTAAAAATTTCCGGGTCTTCGTTATATACCGGAACAAGGATAGTTATATCCTCCGGCCTGGACTCGACTTTCTCCATTGGCTTGGAATATTTCCAGGAGATTATTGCATTGACTAGAAAATAGATCAATGAAGTGAGTGTCAGTGCAGCCAGTACCAGGTACAGTGTGAATAGGATCAAGTCTCTTTTTCATCTTCTCTCATTATTAAAGAGTTTTGGTGCATTCTTTCATTTTTTCCTTGATAGACATCCAAGGCAGACAGAAATTGAGATTAAAATTAATAGATCAATTAACATAAAGATAGGAAAACAATGAAGGTTCTTGTCACAGGCCATAAGGGGTTCATAGGTACTCAGGTATTTTCTGATCTGAAAGAGTCAGGGCTCAGCGTTAATGGTTTTGATCTTGGAGATGCTTTTCCCGCCGAAACATATGATTTCATAGTTCATCTTGCAGCCAGAACTCTAATAAGAAAATCTCTTGAGAAGCCCTATGAATATTATGAGGACAACATGGGTCTTTCCATGAAACTAATAGAGAAATCTAGAATTGACGGGTCAGTCATGATATTTCCCACCTCAGGTTCAGTTATGGAGGCAACGAACCCATATTCTCTTTCCAAAAAACAGATAGTTGAATGGTTAAATCTTTACAATAACCTGTTCGGCACTGGTTCATATATACTTAAGTTTTACAATGTCTACGGGCCAACAAGCAGAAAAGGAGCTGTATATCTTTTCTCAAAGGCTGCAGTGGAAGGCTCCTCTGCAGTGATTTACGGGGATGGTAGCCATAGAAGAGATTTCATTCATGTAAGGGATGTCTCTAAAATAATCCTTAACACAATAATGGGTAGATACACCGAAAGAGAGCTGGAGGTGGGAACAGGTACAGGAACCTCAGTTATGGAACTACTTAGGAAGGTAGAAACTATAACAGGCAAAAAAATTGCCACTGAAACGAAGCCTTACGTTCTTCCTGAAGCTGAAGATCTTCACGCTGCCAAACCACTCCTGGATTCCTTCATCCACATTGATGATGGGATAAGGGAAGTGGTGAAGGCAGTTCAAAGCTCAGGATGAAAGGCTAGCCCTCAGTGATCTCTTGTCAATCTTCCCTGTGCTTGTTTTATTGAAGGACTCAATCTGGAAGAAATCATCCGGTATCCAGAATTTTGAGATTCTTCCTGACTGAACATAGTTCATAAGGTGCCCTCTTAAGGCTTCTTTGTTCAGCTCTTTAAGGCCAGAAATGAATGCCACCGGCCTTTCTCCCCACTTCTCGTCCCTTCTCGCAACTACTGCAACCTCTGCAACTCCAGGATA
Organism: Thermoplasmata archaeon; assembly: GCA_021804185.1. The sequence goes on from JAJZKL010000056.1 coordinate 5,437, forward strand.
TGTGCTTATAACGTCTTCAAGTATCAGAGTTGGAATGAATTCACCCCCAGATTTGACAGCATCCTTCTCCCTGTCCACTATGTTTATGTAACCATGATCGTCGACTACCGCAAGGTCACCTGTATTCAGCCAGTCATTCTTCCAGAGCTTTTTGGTGTTTTCTGGATCATTGAAGTATTCTGACGTAAGCCATGGTGCCCTTACAACGATTTCGCCTATACTTTTACCGTCATAAGGCACATCTTTCCCATCCCTGTCTACAACCCTGAGATCCACCAGAGGTATTGGTATCCCTGTCTTTATTCTGAAACTCTCTTTCTGGGAATCAGACATTGACATGACCTCTGTTGTATAAAGGCCGAGAGTGAGAATAGGTGCGGTCTCGGACATTCCATAGCCTGCACCAACCTCCATGCCAAGTGATCTTGCTTTTTCCGCCAGTCCCTTTGGGAGGGCACCACCGCCGATTGTAACCCTGAGATTCAGTTTTTTCAGAATTTCCTGATTCTCTTTTTTTGCCATCAGCATGTAAAGAATTGAAGGCACCATCATACTGACAGTGACCTTTTCCTTTTCCATCAGAGAAGGCAGTGAATCGAAATCATACCTTCCGGGTAGGACATACTTCATACCCTTCATAATAGCCATGTAAGGAACCCCCCACGAATGGACATGGAACATGGGCACTATTGGCATTATGACATCTGTGCTCTTCAGATTTATAGGTTCATCAGAGAGTGCCACGGCCATACCCAGTGTGTGAAGGATTATCTGCCTGTGGGTAAATGTAACCCCCTTTGGCATGCCAGTGGTTCCTGAGGTGTAAAATATGGTGCAAAGATCATCTTCAGTAAGTTCAGGAAGCTTGATTGACTCATCCTTTTCAAATAGATTCCCCAGGAATAAAGCCCCATCAATATTTGCTGAAGGTGTATCGGAATCACCGGAAACTATCCAGGTCCTAACTCCCTGGAAAAGCCCAATGCTCGGTGAGATAAGCGGCACAAACTCATCCCTGATAATTACTATCCTGTCTCCGGCATGTTGCATCGTGTAGAAAATAAGTTCAGGGGAGTACCTGATATTTACAGTATGCAGAACTCCTCCAGCGAGTGGAATTGCATAATAGAGCATCAAGTAATTCAGGTCATCCCATTCAAGAACTGCAACCTTTTCCCCTTTCTGCAGACCTGCTTTCAGAAGACCTCTGGCAAGTGCATAGACTTTCTCCCTGAATTCCCGATATGTGATTCTTCTGTCTTTGTAACAGATAACCTGGTCCGGATTGTTTCTCACAGAGGAATAAAAAATCTTGTCCACTGTAAGCTCATATTTTTTCTGAAACATGAAAATGATAGGAAAATAGGATTTAAAAACCTTTACAGAACAAGATTCAGATAAATATTTCAGGGATTATATAAGAAATCCGGCTCCTATATTGGGAT
>JAJZKL010000057.1 GCA_021804185.1 Thermoplasmata archaeon
GGCAAACCTACGGTAATTCCAAGCTCAGAAGGTGTTTCACTGGGAGGCAAAGCCTTTCCAAGCTACGTGGCTTTTACAAAGGATGGACAGTTACTAGTGGGCGAGCCTGCAAAGAGACAAGCACTTCTAAACCCAGAAGGGACTGTTTATGCTGCAAAGAGAAAAATGGGCACTGATTACAAATTCAAGGTATTTGGCAAGGAATACACACCGCAACAGATTTCTGGTTTTATCCTGCAGAAGATCAAGAAGGATGCAGAACAGTTCCTTGGGGAACCGGTGACAGCAGCAGTTATAACCGTGCCGGCATATTTTAACGACAATCAGAGGCAGGCAACAAAGGATGCAGGGCAGATAGCAGGCTTGGAGGTCAAGAGAATCATAAACGAGCCAACTGCAGCCTCGCTTGCTTATGGAATTGACAAGCAGAACGAATCACAGAAGATACTTGTATTTGATCTGGGTGGAGGAACGCTTGATGTCACGATCATGGAATTCGGTGACGGCCTCTTTGAGGTGGTATCAACTGCCGGCGACACCCAGCTTGGCGGCACTGATATGGACGAGGCTTTGGTGAATTATATCAACCAGAAGTTCAAGGAAAAGGAAGGAGTTGATATCAAAAGCGACAGACAGGCATACATAAGGTTGAGGGATGCAGCTGAAAAAGCTAAAATCGAGCTTTCATCAACCCTGACCACAGAGATAAATCTTCCTTTCATTACTTCCGTCAACGGTCAGCCAAGGCATGTGCAGATGAACATCACGAGATCTGAATTTGAGAATCTAATAAAACCTATCGTGGATAGGGCAAAAGCGCCGTTGGAGAATGCTATTAGTTCCGGAAAGCTGAAGAAAGAGGATCTCTCAAAGATCATACTAGTGGGCGGACCGACCAGGATACCATACGTCAGAAAATTCGTGGAAGATTATTTTGGCAGGAAGGTCGAGGGTGGAGTCGATCCGATGGAATGTGTTGCGATTGGCGCAGCTCTCCAGGGGGCAGTTATTTCAGGGGACATCAAGGATATCGTCCTGCTCGATGTAACTCCACTTACACTCGGCATTGAAACACTGGGAGGTGTGGTCACTCCTCTGATACCTGCAAATACGACGATTCCGGTGAAAAAGTCCCAGGTATTCACCACGGCTGCGGATATGCAGACTGCAGTGACCGTTCATATAGTGCAGGGTGAGAGACCACTGGCAAAGGATAACGTCTCACTGGGCATGTTCAATCTGGTGGGAATACCTCCTGCACCAAGAGGAATACCGCAGATCGAAGTTACATTTGATATAGATGTTAACGGGATTCTAAACGTATCTGCGGTTGACAAGGGATCTGGCAAAAAACAGAGTATTTCCATAAGTGCCTCCAACAAACTGTCCAAGGATGAGATTGAACGGATGAAAAGGGAGGCAGAGCAGTTCTCCGAGGAGGATAAGAAGCAGAAGGAGCAGGTTGAAGTCATCAATAACGCCGAATCCCTCGTATATACAGTTGAAAAGACACTGAATGATGCAGGGGATAAGGTAGATCAGAAGACAAAGGATGACATCAAGGCCACAATAACTGATCTGAAAGCTGCCATCGAGGCAAAGGACGTCGAAAAGATAAAAGCTGAAATGGAGAATGCGAGCAAAAGGATCCAGGAAGTAGGGGCGAAGATGTATGAATCCCAGAATGCTGAAACTGTTGAGACCGGCAGCGGATCCCAGGAAGAAGCATCCCAGGCGCAGGAGGGCAACTCAGGCGAAACCCAATCCGATTCGAAGCGGGATGAAAATGTAGTCGACGCAGACGAAACTAAATGAATACTATGGCGAAGGACTACTATAAGACCCTGGGAGTTACGAAGGACTCGTCACCAGATGACATAAAAAAGGCATATAGACAGCTTGCCAAGAAGTATCATCCCGATGCAAACCCAACAAACAAGAAAGAGGCGGAGGAGAAATTCAAAGAGATAAGTGAGGCCTATGAAGTTCTGTCAGATCCAGACAAGAAGGCAGTGTACGATCGAACAGGCAACGTAGAATTCAGTTCAGGTGGCTCAAACTTCAGCTGGCAGGATTTCACACACTACTCAGATTTTGAGGATCTTTTCAGTAGAATATTCGGGAATAGCGGGTTTGGTGGAAGCGCTGGGGAGTCCTTCTTCAGTGGATTCAGAAATGAGGGTCCGGATCTGGATCTTGCGATCAGGGTCAGGGTCTCGCTCCAGGATGTATATTACGGTACAAAGAAGACCGTAAAATACCGGCACAACGTCACATGCGAGGAATGCAACGGAACAGGCGCAAAAGGGGACGAGACAATCACATGCCCGACCTGTCATGGTACTGGCCAGGAACGGATTGTTCAGGGTCAGGGATTTTTTAGAATGGTCTCGGTGATTACTTGCAGAGACTGTGGCGGTAAAGGGTCGAAACCTAAGGAAGTTTGCCCTGTGTGCAAAGGTACCGGTACGGTTCCGAAAACCGAGGTTATTGAACTTAACATTCCTCGGGGTGCGCCAAACAATCTGAAGATCCGGTATAAGGGAAAGGGGCAGTCCCACAACGGAAGAAGCGGTGACATGTTCATAGTCCTGACCGTTGATGAGGAACCTGGATACAGGAGGTCTGGCGATGATATCTATCTTGGATGGGAAATTTCATTTCCAGAGGCAGCGCTGGGAACAGAGGTTGACATGACCATATTCAGGGATACATTCAAAATGAAGGTGCCCGCTGGAACTCAGCCTGGGGATGTAATCAAGATCAGGGGAGCAGGCTTTTACAGAATGAACACCTCAAATAGGGGGGATGCCCACGTAACCGTTCAGGTTGTTGTGCCGAAGAAGCTCACCTCAAGGCAGAAAGAGCTGCTTGAGGAGTTCATGGATCTTGGAGAGAAAAAGCATTCCTGGATACACAGATAAGAGGAATTAATCTGACCCGTTACTGCATTTCATAATTAGAATCAGCATAATTGGCATATTTTGCAACGTTAATCCCTTGGGATGCAAAGTTCTGGAATCCTGTGGATGCCCAGCAGTTCCATCATTAAAAGTTCAGTGGAATCCACGTCCTGTGCGACATGTGCTTTCCGTCCGTATTGGAAGCGTTTGGTACCATAACTCCAGGAACTCCCAGTTTTTTTATTTTTATCTGTGCGGTGGAATGCCTAGATGTTCTCGCAATAAAGCTGAAAATGGCAGCGTTCTCAATGCCTGTGTCTAGAAGATCAATGATATCGGCACTGATCTCATGCCATTCCATTATTAATAAGATGTAAGATAGAGTGCGGAAGTTTGGAATCTCACAAATCTGCTGGATCAAAATGATCTTCACAATCACACTGTTAGAGAACTTTCTCGCTCCGTCTTTAGAAACAATCTTATCCAGTCAATCCAGGATCAGTGGGATATGGTTCGTGCCCACGATCCATCATTTTTGTAAGACCAATAGTGTCTGACGATTGTTGAACATTCTATCGACCCTGGACACTCTACGTTCCCTGAATAAATATCCCGGTGAAGACGAAGGATCGACAGTATCCAACTATTGAATCACTAGAATAATTATCTTCAGAGCTGCTAATGTTATGCAAACATTTATTTCCAAAAAGTTTCATGTAACTACGAAGGACATGAAGGCAGTCGTTTGTTTTGATGGCTCTGACTCAAGCAAGTCAGCGCTCGAGTTTGCACTTAATTTCAAGGACACCATAGATCATTATTATATTTTGTACGTGAAACCGGCCATAATGGCAGCCAGCACCTCGTTTGAATCATATACACCGGCGTCGGCGTTCGAGAACCAGGAGGAGGTTGCTGCAGCTCTTGCCGGAATTGCTGAAAAGACAATCGGAGAACACAAGGATATCTGTGAATTCGTGTCTGTGGACTCCGGAGGGCAACAGGTCTCTTCCATGATAGTGAAGTTTGCAGAGGAAAAGGGGGTTGATATAATATTTACCGGAACAAGAAAACTTGGTGGTCTGAGCAAGGTGATACTCGGATCGGTGAGCAGCGAAATAGTGAAGCAATCAAAAATACCCGTTCTTGTCTGTCCGGGGAAGAAGACCGATTGAAACGTACTCAGCCAGTAGCCTTGATTTGCTTTTTTACTCCCTTGTTGTGTTAATAAGAGAAGGAAAATTATTTTCCGGAAAACGACGGTTTCCTTTTTTTCCAGAAAAGCCTTTACTCCTTCCCTGCTGTCTTCTGTCTCGAATACCTTTCCGAAATAATCCTCTTCCAGCTTCATATATTCTGGCTCATAATTCCGGATCAGGTTTTTGATAAGACCAAAAGATACGGGCGCACTGCCTGAAAATCTTTTTATGAATTCCTTGGCGAATATCAGGGGATCATCCACAACATTCATTACAAGTCCAATTTTCAGAGCCTCATCTGCACTGATATATCTTCCAGATCCTGCAACCTCAAGAGCCTGTGTCTCACCCAGAATCTTTGTGAGGCGCTGCGTGCCGCCCCAACCTGGCAGGATCCCTAGAGTAATCTCGGGCAGCGCAAATTTTGCTCCCGGATTGCATATCCTGAAGTCGCATGCTAGAGCCAATTCAAATCCTCCACCCAGCGCATAGCCGTTTACTGCGGCAACAACCGGGGCCGGGTACTGTGAGAGGAAATCCATAACTGCATGGCCTCTTTTTGCAAAGTCATAGGCAGTTGCAGGTTCAAGTCCAACGAATTTTTTAATGTTTGCACCAGCTGAGAAAGCCTTCTTGGATCCGGTGATTATTACAGGTTTCACATTGCCTTCTGAGACGCATTTCCTGATCTCCTCAAGGGTTTCAACGTCAAGAGGATTAAGATCAGAGCCTGTCTTTATCGTCACAATTTTTGTCCCTTCGCTTTCCTCACATGTCAGATAATTATATATCAACAATATCACCTCACATTATTTCCAAGGACAGTGAATGAGCCCCACCGCCACCATGACATACAGTTGCCAATCCCGTTTTCAGTTTCCTGTTGATGAGGGCATGAACAAGAGTTACAATTATTCTGGAGCCACTGTTTCCGAGCGGATGTCCCATCGCTATGGCACCCCCCATCACGTTGAACTTTTCCGGATCGACTTTCAGCTGATCACGGACGATTATGGATGCGACAGAAAATGCCTCGTTGTGCTCAACAAGATCGTAATAGTCTATGTTTTTTCCCGTGGCTTCAAGAAGTTTTCTGGTTGCAGGTATCGGAGCTTCAACAAAATCCCTGGAGTTCAAGGATGCCTGGCTGTATGCTTCTATCCTGGCAAGGGGTTTAAGTCCGTATTCATTCATTGCCTTTTCAGACATTATCAGGAGGGCAGATGCCCCATCAGAGAGTTGCGACGAGTTTCCGGCAGTCAGGATCCCATTCCTATCGAAGGCCGGATTAAGTTTTGTCAGGTCTTCCATTGTGGTTTTTCTTATACCCTCATCTTTTTTTAACTGGTCAGTCTCGACAATTTCATTTCTGAAAAGGCCGCCTTCAGTGGATTTAATGGCCAGGTTCTGGCTGCGGAGAGAGTATTCATCAGCCTGCTGCCTGGTAATTCCGTATTTCTTCGCAGATCCCTCCGCAGATACGCCCATGTGCTCGTAATAAAACGAATCCAGCAAACCGTCCCGAAGCATGGAATCATCCACCCTGTAATTCTTAAAGAGGAGCTGCTTCGGTCCCCATCTCAGATCTGAAGGCAAAAGGAACGGTGAATCACTCATATTCTCCATTCCTCCCGCGACGATGATATCTTTTTCTGAAAGTCTGATCTCTCTCGCCGCGTTCTCCACGGCAAGCATGCCTGATGCGCAAACTGAATTCACGGTGTATTTTATAACCTTATCAGGAAGACCCGCAAGCGCGGCGCTCTGACCCGCTGGATTCTGTCCGTTGCCAGCCTGAATTACGTTGCCCATGATAACTTCTTCAACAACGCTCGGGTCAATTTTTGACTCGTCAAGTACTGCTTTAACGGCTTTTCCTCCAAGTTCTACTGCATGGACTTTCGCAAAGGATTTCCCAAATTTTCCTATGGGAGTTCTCTTGGCGCTGACAATAAATGCGTCCGGCATATGTATCATACCTTTATGTTCGAAGCAAATTTATAACTTTCCGGACTGCTTTCTCAATACAGCCAAAGAGGACAGATCAGGATACGGACAATTGAAGTACAGGACCTCTGGAAATTAACATAAACACTTGGCAAAAGGCTTAATTGGGAGTATAGTCCTCCATTTCCTTCTTGAGCCTGGACTCTTTTTTTATCATGTACCTGGTCACGTAACCGGAGATCGCGTTCATGGTCTTCTTGGAGACACCTGTTATCCTGAGCTTCACTGAGTCACGATTTTTGTGAAAATCCTTGCTGAACGCCTCAGGATTGCTATCTACCAACGATTCGGCGATCGCTTTTATATTTGAAGGTCTAATGCTACCCATAGAACAACACGAGAAAGAACCGCGATATAATAAGTTTGTTGCGTTGTGTGATCTTTTCTGCTGTAAATAGTGATGGGATCCGACTTCCCATTCAGGCTATTTCATAAAAGATTGTCGTATATATTAGGAGCAATCCTTAACTGTTTATTAGAATGTGCGAATTTGATAATATATGGATGACAGAGGTTCATGGCACGGTATCGAGAGAAGCCTCCTTGAATGGTATCCGACAATAGACTCCACTAAATGCAACGACTGCGGTATGTGCATACTGACCTGCGGAAATGACGTTTTCAGGTGGAATATGGACCGGAACGAACCTTTGGTGCAGAACCCGGGTAAATGTGTAATAGGATGCACAACATGC
>JAJZKL010000058.1 GCA_021804185.1 Thermoplasmata archaeon
GATTTGTGGCACTAACGGCATAAGGTATTACTGCTTCATTAAAACTTAAATACTTACATCAGTTAAATTCTATATGTCTAATAGAAAACTGGTTCTTTCAGCCATTATTGTGGTTTCTATAACCGTGCTGGCCTCAACCCTCTTCCTCGGAATGTCGGCACAACCAGTGAACAAGACAGGATTAACAACATCTCCTATGATTATTTCAACAAATGGCGTATTTAAACATGATACTCAGAAGCCGTTAAGTCAGGCATACGGAAACACATATTATGTATCAAAGAACGGGAATAATGGAAACTCTGGAAAGACTCCTTCCAGAGCTTTTCAAAATATTTCTTATGCGCTGTCTGTAGTACCGTCCGGTTCTAGGGTGATAATTGAGCCAGGAATTTATGTGTTCAATCAGCCGCTTATAATCAACAAATCGGTATTCCTTGTATCCGACAGCGGGAAATACTGGAACAGTCATGTCTATCTTGAGGCGATACAAAACCAGATAAATCTCAATGGGCGTACCTCGTCAATCTTCCAGTTGGGGGGCTCCCCGAATCCAAATAGTTATACAGGTAAGTTGGTAACAAATGTAACTATTAAGGGCTTTAACTTTGAAGGTGCCGGGATCGAGGTTCCGGGAACAGGTGCCGGTTACGTCACAATAGCCCAGAATAGTTTCAGAAACCTATATACAGAAGCTGTCGGGTACCATGGGAATCCTGTTGGATATTCATCGCCTTTTCCCGCAGATAATTTTGTTAACATAACTGGAAACCTGATATCCAACGTTTCTGTATTTCCCGGCTCAGGTATGTGGCTCGGGAACCTCCAGAACAGTTCCATAATGTATAACACTGTTGAGAAGACCAGTTATGCAGGTATTATAATGACAGGAACATCGGCAGGTCCATTCCCAGGTTTCGAGGCCAATAATTACATTGTAGGCAATACAGTGATGAAGGTTCCTCAACAGGGAATCCAAATCGCATTCGGCAGCAACGTAATGGTGCTGGGAAACACAATAACTAAAGCGGGGTCTGGGGGAGACACTGTGGGCAAAGATGCAGCAATCTCTTTGTTCAATCCGGATCAAACAGGCATAGTAATGGAATATAATATTCTGGCAAACAGTTTCGAAGGTCTGGGCATTTCTCAGCAGGGTGTATCCTTTTCCTCTAATTCATTGGGCTCAGGAATAGTATTCACACATAATGATATAATAGGAAATGTCATCGGGGTGTACAACAATGCAGGTTCAGGAATACTTAAAGCCGGTGATAACTGGTGGGGTCCACATGCGCATCCGACGAGTAATGGATCCAACGGATACGCTGGTTTGGTCAGCATTGAACCCATTTCTCAACATCCATTCAACCCATTTGAGTCTAGGGATCTCTGCAATACGGATGTTCGGTTAGAGAATCACATTATTTGATCCAACCACTTTACCTTTCATAAACGCGGATTGTGAAAATATCTATGGTCGATGAGCCACAGATAATGGTATCTCGAGACCGCTGGATGACAGGAAACTGGATAGTTCAATATCGGAATCCATTGCGGAAATAGAATCTATATCCTTAAGGATGTGCCCTGTTATTATAGAAACGACTGAATCTGTCCTGTCAATGAGCCCTTCGTCGACAAGCTTCCTGATCCCTGCCACAGAGGCGGCTGAAGCCGGTTCACAGCCGATTCCAGCAGAATCTATGACTCTCTTTGCCTCCATGATCTCGCTGTCGGAAACCGCCATCACTATGCCATTTGTGGATCGTATGCTCTTAAGTGCTTTTTCCCAGTTCACCGGATTACCTATTCTTATGGCGGACGCAATCGTGTTAGCCCTGACAGGGACTAAGTTTTCAGTTTTTCCGGACCATAGATTGTAAAATGGGCTTGCTCCCTCTGCCTGCACAGAAACAATCCTCGGCACTTTGTCAATTACCCCCATCTCCTTCAGTTCCATGAGCCCTTTTCCTATCGCTGTGGTGTTTCCAAGGTTTCCCGCAGGAAGAGAGATGAAATCAACATCCGGGTTCTTCTCTATTATCTCGAAGGCAATGGTTTTCTGCCCCTCTATTCTCCATGGATTCAGGGAATTGAGGAGATAGTATTCGTGGTTTTTCTCAATGATGGCTTCTAATTGCGACATGGCAGAGTCAAAATCTCCGGAAACACTGATTATTTTAGCTCCGTAGGCAATTGCCTGTGCAAGTTTCGCTCGAGACACGTTCTTTTTTGGTATGAGCACGTAGCTGTCTATGCCTGCAATTGAGCTATAAGAGGCTGCAGAGGCAGAAGTGTTCCCTGTGGAAGCACAAATTGTAGCCCTGACTCCGAGTCTCAAAGCCTCTGAAACAGCAAGTGTCATACCCCTGTCCTTGAAGCTTCCCGTCGGATTTTCTCCCTCGTGTTTCATGGATATGTTATCAACACCAGTCCATTCACTCACTTTCCTATGTGTGTAATGATGGGTGCTGCCCTCTCCTCTTGAGATTATGAATTCATCAGGAACTGAAGGGTGAATAATCTTCTTGTACCTCCAGACACCTGAAATTCCTGGATCGAACCAAGTCTCTCCAAGTTTATGCCTTACTTCCAGTATTCCATTGCAACTGTCACACCGGTATTTCTTTCTGTTTATGGTGTACTCCTTTCCGCATCTGAAGCATTTCAGGAATGATTCCGACATATCCGATCTCATGTTAATATCTGGTCCCAAGGTTGCAGTATCGTGAGGTTACGCTTTCCTACCTCACCTGTATCGCCAGCAAGTACAAATTATGTTCTGAACGAACCTCCAGAAAACCGTCATTCCTCATACATGGTCACACCTCTGGCTATACTGCACTGTACGAAATCGGCATCGATACCGCGCTCCTTCATAAGTGGCTTCACCCTCAGCTTAATGTTCTCCACGTTGGTCTCACGGTCCATGAGAAGTATTATGCTTGGTCCCGCACCGCTTATGGATGCGCCTATGGCATTTTCCTGAAGGCAGATATCCTTGACTTCTGGATAGAACGGAAACAGGGAAAGTCTGGATGTTTCAACTATATTGTCATTCATTCCTTCCCTTAGAAGGCTCCTGTCACCATCTGTAAGACCAAGGACAAGCATGGACATCAATCTCGAATTGCTTATGACATTATCCATGTGAACCATTTCCGGTACCATGCTTCTTGCCAATTTCGTCTTGCCGTGTATTTTGATCTTAGGTATTATGAGCATAACCCCATTTGCGGAAGATGAGTTCAGAGAAAGAACCTTCATCGGATTAGTAGATTTCACGAATACCACTCCACCGAAAATACTTGCGGCAACATTGTCAGCATGCGGAGAACCTGAAGAAGCACCTTCGCCGAGCATGGCGTAGTGTGTCAGCTTGTCAAGGCTGAGTCCGAGATCGAGGAGCCTGTTCGCTGCCACCACCGATCCTGCTGCCGAAGCTCCACTGCTTCCAAGGCCAAGCCCCTCAGGAACTCCCTTTTCAACGGAAATTGAGAATTTACCCTTTATGTCCAGATCCTCAGCCATTTTCATGAAGGCATAACTGGCTGTGTTCTTCAATGGATCTGTCTGGATACCGTCATGAAACATGTTTATCTCCAATGGTCCCGAATTTTCCTGCATTCTCAGAGTAATCTTATCGTGAAATGCATCATGCGCCAGAGCCAGGGTATCAAACCCTGACCCAAGATTCGCTGATGATGAATATGATATCGCTGTTATTTTTTTCAAATGGGGATTGCATAGACTTTGTTCAATAAAAACCTTTCATGCCATATGACTTAAAATTGATACAAAAATACCATAAATAGCGACATATTCCATTAAAGAAGATTGATTTTACATTGTAATGTTGTTGGAAAACCCATTCCGCTGGACTTTTAGCATGTTCGCGGAAAGTAACAATTCTAGAGCCAACCTCTCCGGATTACCATGAGTGCCAGATCCCTCGGCGCACCTAGACCATTATTTCGGCAAATTTAAATTAATTCCGTAAATGTTCTAGCAGTTGACAGAGAACGGTTATGCAATGCCTGCTGAAATAATCACAAGAATAGCTACAACTGCTGATTCTGATGCCATTGCAACAATCTACAATCAGGGAATTGAAGACAGGACCGCTACATTCGAGACCACCTTCAGGACAGGAGACGGCATCAGGGGATGGTTTGATTACAGTCTCCCTATAGTAGTAGCAGAGCTTGGCGGGAACATAGTGGCGTTTGCCGGAACTTTTCCTTACAGTTCCCGCAAATGCTATTCCGGCATAGTGGAATTCTCTGTGTATGTGAAACGTGAAATGAGGGGAAAGGGTGCAGGCAAGGCTGTAATGAAACTGTTGATCGAAGAATGCAGGGCATCGGGCATCTGGAAACTTGTTTCAAGAGTGTTTATTGAGAATGAATCGAGCAGGTCACTGTTAAGATCATTGGGATTCCGTGAAGTCGGGATATATGAAAAACACGGAAAACTGGATGGAAAATGGAAAGACACAGTCATTGTTGAATATCTGATTCGAGAAAATCTGGTCTGAATCCACATTCATCAAATTTGCCGGCAGGGTCCGAAATAATGTTTTATATCGGTTTTCATTTCAACTCTTGTAGAGGTTAACCAATGTGCTCTGAATGCATGCTTGAATCGTGCGAATGCCCCGGCTGTTATTACTACAGGCACAACTCTGCATGCCCAGATTGTGGGCACACTATATTCCTGGACTGCTGCCAAGGATTCTAAACCCCTACAGGCATAATCCAGAAATATTCTCTCAGAACTTGAGTTTGGAAGATCACTCCCACGGAATCGAAACTTTTGTTCTATAAAGAAGTGGAGTAATTTTTCACATATTGTCGAAAATGTCTACACTGTGTATGTCAAGCTCCCATTCCTTAAATTCATCCGTTGCAGTATAAAGTACCCTGAAGAATTCGGGAAGCACAATCTCCGGCACCACAGTTGCAAAGGAGAAAGTCTTGCCCAGAAGCTTTTGCGGCATTCCGAGTGTTACAACGGAATTTGCCGAGACCTCATCGATAAAGAACTTAATCAGTGGGTTTGAGAATGCTGTTTCATAAATCCTGTGCTCCTTCGAGATCTCGTTGATCCAGTCTTCCTTTTTCCTTAAGAGCGCGTTTTTGTCGTAGTAAACCGCCCTTATTTCATCTTCGAGCAGATACTTCAGTTCCCTTGTCCAGTTCACTCCCAGGTTCGTAATAACCGGATCGCTTACGATGTTCATTGCAGAAACTGGAACAGATCCGTTGACTTCCACGTATTTAAGCGGAAATGCAGATGAAATTTCCCTGAACGTGGTGATAACTCCCTCGCTCTTGCCGATGTATCTGACAGCAAACCTGTCGAAGTGAACCAAGGTTGATCTCATTGCCTTGGTCACCTTGTTTTCGTCGCTGGAATGGAACCTGAAATACAGGTAGTAATAGCCACCATTGTAGAGGATACAGTCTACAACAACGGACGGTACTCTGTTCAGGGTTTTGAAAGCCTCAAGAAAGGGGTTTCCTGAAAGGTCCACCTTTACCATCACAGCATCGGGAGATAATTTCACGTCACGACCTTTCATCAGCTTCGGCAGTTCTTCCTCGTCTATTTCCTCCCTTTCGAAATTGAAGATGGCAAATCCTCCGCTCTTGGTTACGCGCGTCCTCATTATAGCAGTTATTCCGTTCTCATTCAGGAATTCTGTTATGGGAGTACTGATGGAAAAGGAAACAATGCACTGTCTGTCAAGGATATCGTTTATTTCTTTTATTATCATTAATGAGATAAGTCACAAAGAGTTGATTATAGTTTTCAGTGCATATTTTTTCCATTTCATCATTTTCCGGTAATTTTACTGATTGATCCATTTTCCTCCTCCACGAGGAAGGAAAACTGATTTTATCGACATTTGCGAACAGTCATTACCCTAAAACGATTGCCGGAGCACCAGTATTGTGGGCAATCACTGTGCCACACATCAAGGAATGTCATGAAATTCCTGCATTTAATGTCCTGGAAGTTCCTCTTAGTACTCGCCCCTGCACATTCTCATTGTTCAACAATAAACAAGTCGAAGCCGGGGAGTATCGTGGGTCTCAAGGCGCATTGTACCATTGCGGGATTACTTTCTTCGGTTTTATCCGTTGATCTCTTATTTTAGATTGTCAAAAAACCAATCAACCTTTAACTTGCACTATACTTTCAGTGATATCTGCTTAGTGGTGACTGACCCGAGGTTTTTTATCCGTGTAAAAGAGAATACCGTAACAGGCTGATCCCAGCACGGTAAGTATGAGTATGAAAAGAGTGGCACCATTATTATCCATTGAAAAATACAATGGAAGTTGTGCCACACTTCCCCAACCAAGCAATTCAGTTAGGCTGACATAGACCATCGAAAGCAGAAATATCAAGCCTAGTACTCGGCATTTCTTACGTTCTTTGTTATTCATGTTTTATCTAATAACCTCCAGGGATAGGATTATAGGCCGGCCAATGGCCCCGCCACGAAGTGGATTGTGCAACATAAACACCTTGATATCCATCCAGTTAACCAAAGCGATAGTAGCTGACAGCACGGCTGGGAAACTGTAATACCGGGTTATCGTGCCGAACGTCATCGCAACCGCTAAAGAGGCTGCCAACAAACGATCTATTTTTTTGGTTTTTTGGCCATTAAGGAAACACTTCTTAGGGTAATATTAAACTTTCTAGGTTCTCCTCAGTCCTCCTGCCACCAGATAGATGATAGTGTCTCTGCACTCCTGAGTATTGAATCCAGTT
>JAJZKL010000059.1 GCA_021804185.1 Thermoplasmata archaeon
TGACGATTCACATAAACCTTTTCTTCCATTTGTTGCCTCCCTCCCGGATTCAATGTGATCGCCCAGTCTCACGATCATCTCAAGAAACGCCGACCCCCAGTATCCGTATCTCCTTTGAATCATCCAGAAAAGATCGGTCCATCCCGAATCAATTGAATCCAAAGCATGAATACCACTGTATTCTACCCTATACCCACAGAAAGTGAAACCTATGTCAGTTCCGGTGTCATCTGTCGCAGGCATCATTGCCCTTCCACGACCGTGATGCGTCCCAACGAGGTACAGTATGAGGTCTCTGTATTTGTTACCATTCAGCAAACCGGCATTCCTTTTTAGTATGGCTACGGAATAGCATTCATGCCTTCCCCCTTTAGGATATCCGGACAGCCTTCTGGCTTTCCCGATCAGATAGAGATCTCGTTTTCCAGCGGACTTTGCAATCAATTCACCACCATCATAGGGGATTCCGCCCCGGAGCCATGACTGGAATCTTGGGTCAGCCTTCCCCAGATCGTGGAGCAATCCGGCCATTTCCAGTGCATCCTGCACCTTTTCGTCTCGTATAAGCTTACTTGATTGTCTTCTGACCTGCTCTTTTACGCCATTGCTGTGGTATTCGAGAGATATTTCACCAATGTAGGAGGAGGCATCATCGTCTGCAAGATCACCCATCTGTTTTCCAAATGTTCGCATCACAAGACCATGTTTATCGGGATATGTAGATATCCAACGTTTTCCAGCTTTTAACAATGTCTGTATTCTGTTAAACAGCTCTTTGTCCTTTACGACCCCCGCAAGACCCTTCAGAAGATTCAAAACTGTTTCATCTGTATTCTCGCCAATATTAATTGATTTCATGCACTCTGACAATAAAATTCTGGCAAATTTGAGAGATTCGCGGTCCGCTCCGAATTGGATATCCATGATTGCAGGATGAAGCCTCAACACAGTATCCCCCGTGTCATGAGACAGCGCAATTTCTGCTATATCTTTTACCGGGGAGGTTGACCAGTAATTCCAACCGTACTTATCGTATCCGCCATAATTAGAAGGCAGTATCAAGGTCTGTCCTGGTTTAATTTCATTCGGTTTAATAAAACGGCTGTCCTCATCCCCTGTCCACAGATATGCGGGTCTCCCATCCTGACCATAGTCAGGTTCTGTAATTGATGCCCCCTCAATATCCGGTTCTGGAAGAACCAGGCCTTTCCCGATTAGAAGGCTCCTTACGTTCCACACCGGAATTGATACTGATTCATATGATCTCGGCGGAATCATGGAAACTGTCTCAAATACCATGCTGTTATTCTGCTGGTTCGGTTCGGGGATGTCGTTCCTCCAGATCACCTGCACATCAGCTGGTGATTCAGATGTCCCATGAAGCATCTCCGAAATGTTCGGGCTTACTCGCGGAGATGGCGATGTCTGCACAAGTGTGTCTATGTGGGCAGGAAGCATCACAGGGGCACGTTTTCTTTCCGCCATGAGAATTTCCTGATCCACTCCTGCCAATAAATTCGACATGGCATTTATTCCAAAATCCACTGAATGTCTGGTTGCTATCTTGTTCAACCAGTTCCATGTCTCTGATGGTGCTTTTCCGTATATGACTTCGTTTAATTTATCCCTGCAATTGCACCTTATTATTGCTCCCAATGCTTTATTGCGTTTTCCGATCCTATTAAGCCTTCCAAAACGTTGCCTCAGTGAATCTAGTGGAGCAATCTCTGTTACAAGTGTATCTAAGTCAATGTTTGCCCCCACTTCAATTGTCTGCGTGGCGATGACGTATAGAGGCACCTGATTCTTTGTCTGATCCATGGATGCAATTATTCTTGGCAGATACTCGTCTATTATCTGATCCCTTTCATACGGCCTTGTCCTGCCAACTATTTTAACAGCGTCTGAACCGGTTTGCTTTGACAGTATTTCGTGGATCGATCCTGCAAGTGATACACTGTTAACCACAACACCAACCACAGGTGCATTTTCTCCCTGCGCCTTAAGTTCTTCCATCTGCTTTATGGCAGTATCAGCAAAAATACCGGCAACCTTTTTTTCAATTGAATGGGAATTACATTTTTTGAGGTCATCCTTGGGTAAATTATGGGTTATCAATACAGCTTCCTTTGATGATTTGAACCTTCTTGCAAGGATCTTGTTAGAATAATCATCTTCGTTCAGGGAAAACGAGATGCTATCGGTACTACCTGGAGTTGCAGACATGCTTACGATTTTCAGAGGATTTCCAACCATTTCCATAGCCCAGTTATTGCCCTGATATCTCCTTACATATTCTGCCGTCTCATAGAATGGTCTCGATAGATGGGCTTCATCCAGTATTATTAGAGAATCCTTGCCTGCAAGCGCAGCATGAACTGGCCTCATATATTCGCTGACACCATACCCCCTGAACAGCAACCTTGAACCAACCTGATCTACGGTGGATACTACAACTGTCGGCTGAAGTGGATTGCTAATAAATACCGGTTCATGATATATTCCACCCCTTAGCCTTAGTACATCCAGTGGTAAGTTGTCTCCTCCAATGGATGTAAGGATGGTTGCCACTTTCCCGACAATATTCAAACTATTAGCCGGGTCCATTAGCTTCTCTTTCAACGCTTTTGCTTCTTCATGCGCCTCGTCCACGACAAATCTCCGGTCAACGGTATAGAAAATGCGGCGGTATGGGGCATTGTCCCCTTCAGCTTTCAGGGCCATATAAAACACTGCTATATCTATAACTGAAGTCTTTCCTGACGATGTTGGAAGGTTGATGTTATCCATCCAGCCCGATTCCGCGATCTGTTCCATCATCCTTTTCTGCCATGGGAAAGGTTGATATCCATGTATTATTTTGAAAAATTCATCAAAATCCGATATTTTCATTTATTTTCCTTCCCTGAAAGGCACACACAGCCCAAATCCTGTAAATCTGCCTGATCCTAATATGACTGGGCCAGTAACTTTCCTGCCAAATCTGATTATCATATGAGATGTGTAGTATTTTCTGAATTTATCAGGTATGTAAAAATCTCTTGCCATTGGAACACCACGGACTGCACTCGCTGGTCCTGTTCTAACCTCAATCGGTTTTGGAAGCCCGATCATCTGACATGCTTCTTCCATGACCTTTCCTCCATCCTTTCCTACCCCCATTTGATTGCGCTTCGGGTGCTTGCCTAAAATCACAGGTGTAACCGTTGCCCATATGTCTGAACTTTGCTCATAAGTCCTGGCTTCAAGGGCTACGGGGGTTGGATTCCAATCCAGCATGGAAATCTGTTCAACCCTCGCAACACCGTATCTTCCCATAGTAATATTCTGCAGATGGTTCATTGTATAGCTCATTGATTCCCGGGTCTCTCCTGGCATGCGCTTCTCGAAAACAAGGGCAAATCCCATTATATGGCCGTCAGAGTACCTATAACCTGCACTTGGGAGGGGGATAACCGCCAAATGATCTTTAGCCGATGGTTTTCCACTGAGAGTATGCCCAGACACTGCTTCGGGAATATTTCCCGGATACAGTGACATGAATGCATTCCGGACGTACATCATAGCGTGATATGTGTCTGAAAGATGGATCGCGTGGTCGCAGGACAGTTTGAAAATTCTCATATCCATATCTGATTCTGGATCGGTTTCGTCTGATTTCTGTTTGTCCAGAATGGTGTATGTAACTATTTGGCCAACCTTAGGTTGAATTGCCATATTTTCGTGCATTCTCATATTGTATACCTGTTCGAGGTGTGAAAGTCTTCCTTTTCCTGGGACCCTCAGCATAATATTCCCGTTTTTTGAGGGGGAAAGGTTTGGTTTTCCTTCCGATTCGTAAACCCTTACGAGTACTGGTGTTGTGGATCTTCCGTAATATGTGATCTGTTCTGCAATTTTACCAAGAACCCCGATGAAATGAGATGAATCCGGAACATCGTAGAAAAACCTTACATGGGGATCTACGGGAGTGAATGCCGGATAACTTCTCTCTGCACGCAACCTGTTAAGGTAAGTACCTTCAAAAATAGGAGGTTGAAATTTTATTTTTTTACTCTTTTTATTTATTTGAGGTTTATACTGTGCTTTATCATTCACCGGAACATAATTAGTGAGTGCCTTAGTGAGTGCCGTCCTTCCAGATACCTTGTATAGTGGCGGGTTCGCATAAATGTGCGGTGGCTGAAGGGTTTCAAGCCATACCAAAGCCTTACGTGCTTCAATGTCGCCTTGAAAGTTTTCCTCATATGCCGCAACAAAGGCTGAATACAGGCGAGTGGGGTGCGGAGGCCATTCAACTGAATTCCTGTCGTGGTATGAAGCCGCCATGATGCGTCCGGCAAGAATTTCCATATCTATGGTAAGCATAGGATCACTCGGAATTTTCTGTTTCTTCAGATATGAGATCACTATCCACCTGTATTTTCTTGAGATTCTCTGAAATAAGTTTTTTAATAGCGTTGTTGGCTACCAGTGTTATATCACTTTCCATCCATGGCAGACCAGCCTTTCTAGCGCTGTCGATGGCATCATTAAGCATTTTGTCAGAGTCTGAAGTGGTAAGTGTGAATTCCGAGACATTCCCTTCATTGTCTATATACTCATATCTGGGTTCTCCACGTGGAATCAGCAGGCACCTTGATCTCAGATCATACCCCTGATCGATGGCATGCTTAATTGAAGCAAGAGCAAGCAACAGAATTACGGATCTTCCTCTTTTATCTGTTTCGGGACTATCATTTCCATTAACAGGGAAGTGCAATCTTCTGATTGCAGGAATGGATATGACTGCAGTATGCATAGCGTAACCGAGAGTTACACCACCGCCAAGTTCTTTTATTGAAGGCGGAATGTTGCCCAAATTGAGTTCTGACACCTTTTTCCCGTATTTTTTCGGCTTGCCATCATCCCTTGCAGCCTCAGCCGGATCTACGGTCCAGCCACCGTTGGCTGTTTCATATATTTCCGTCTTCCCACCTCCCATTATTATGGGGTCTATCCGTGACTCTGTCTTAACGCCGTAGTGGACATCTACTCCTATAATCTCGGACGTTATGATCCTCTGAAATTTGTTCCCCATTCCTGTGGAACCTGTAGAATCCCAAACTCCAAACACAAGTGCATGAGGACAGTACTGAAACATCCCTGTTGCATTGCGGACGTTTGACTCCACGAATGCTTTACCTATTTCTGAATCCCTGAATGGGATATTCCCCACAAGGCTTTCCCTAAAAATGGCATCGGCAATCCTGTGAGGCGTTTCAAGTGTGCTTATGGGTTTTAACCCCTTAATATCACCAAAATCCACCCTTAGCAGAGGCATTTTCACATTCCCGGATTTTATGGCTTCAAGAAGGGCAATTTCCATCCTGTTTGCCTGTGACTGTACCGAATCTAGCAGTACCGTATTCTGGATACTTCCATCTTCCATTAATCGACTTTCTTTTGCATACTTGCCCCCTTCATATGTAGGAGGAAATACTTTCCCTCCATCTCCTGAAGCAGGGAACAGTTTAACAGTTACTCTTATGGCGTTTCCATTAGTCAGCGCGTTTTCTATTTGTCCTTTCTCCCGCAGATCCATTTTTACACTTCTCTATTAGATAAAAACCAACTACATATAATACTTCAGTTTAATGGGTTAGAGTGTTAAAAACATCCCAACCGGAAAGGCAATATTTAACTGATCTATGCTTCGTTTAGCTAATGGAGATTTGTGGTATTTTGCGGTCTTAACTTATTTTATTACATTCTCCATATGGTGATATTTTGAAACACCTTCTTTCAAATCAAGACATAATGTAGATATTACAATAATGTTTTTTGAGTTATAAAAGTGTAACAAAAACTAAACTACCCCTTAAATCCATTTTTTCAAATTTCATAAGTGCAAGAATGGAGAATTCGTCCTTTATTGTTAAAGAATTTTCCGTATTTCTGTCGCGACCCAATTTACGTGCAAGTAAATAAATTCAAGCGCGGGGAGAAGAATACCTATAAATTATTCCGGTTTTTTTCAGGGGAGGACGCCGATGTCCATGCCCTTAGATCTAAAACAGTACTCACTTATCGAACCTGAGAAGATAGATCTGCTGTTAAAGGAATGGTATAGAACCCGCTTATATGATCCAATGTTTCTCGAGGAGATAGCTCGAGATGTTCTTGAATGAGTACCTATTCAACTTCCCTCCAGCATGACCTTGACAATATACTCAAAATTCAACTCGAAAATTCAGGGGCTCTACATGCCTGTCAATACTTCAGGAATAGAAGTTTATCCTGATTTGTTGGAGAGCAAATTTGTATTTCTGCCAAGAGGTTCCATGTTCAAGAAAAAGGCAAAGCAGAGAGCGAGAGAGCAATAAGAGTGTCGGGTATGGAAAAACTCTCTTGCCGGATCTACTTCAGATACCAGACCCTTTACCAGAGTTACCTGCCCTAGGCATGAAATTAAGAAGACTCTCAAAAAGGGTGCCCGAGAAACGCCTATGAACAACAAGTCTTTCATGAAGACATAAGAATCATGGCTTGTTTTCTATTTATCTGCACAAGTCTTTGCAGATTATATTAAACCAAGGGCATACTACCACAACTCAGTATGAGCATTTCCTTAACATTCCCTTTGAGGATCAAGACAGAAAGGAAATGTGGAAGTTGGTGGTAGGGTGGAAATATGAAGAGTTATAAAATCATATGTGCAGCACAAATTATGGATTTGTGTAAAATGAATATATTTACA
>JAJZKL010000060.1 GCA_021804185.1 Thermoplasmata archaeon
ATTTTCAGATTGCAGATCACCTGCAATCATGGACATTGAAAATGTCAAGATAAACTGGAAGCCTCTTCTTGAAATACAGAAGAAACAGTTTCAGGACCTCTATCCGGATCTGGATATTGAAAATACATTCGCATCAGTTGAAAATCAGCTAGCCGGCAACCTCATCCCCTCTAGAATCATAATAAATGGAAGCCGCGTCAAGGGATTCGCCTACCTGACAGGAACTGACAGCACTTCGGGAAGGACACATGGATTGCTCTGCTTCCCTGAACCGGACACATTCAGTGAGGATACCCTTGACAAACTTCTATCATGGATGGAACAGGTCGCATCAAGAGCCTCCGGGGAGATCATGATAGGAAACATTGCCGGAATTGATCTTCCTGATAATCTGATGAATTCAAGGGGATATGAAATACTCAGGAGGAGGAGGCTTCTTCTTCCAGAACTGGGAAAATTTTCTGAGGAACCAGAAAAGATCAGAAATACGGCATTCAGGTTTGCCGGAATTGAGGAATTGAATTCCAGCAAATACGTGGATGCCCAGCTGGAAGCATACAAATCAACTCCCGAAGCAAGGTTCCTTCTCCCAGAGAGCCTTGAAGCCAGAATAAAGATGCTCAGAGAGATAATGGATGGTTCATACGGAGACCTGATATATGACGCATCCCGTCTTATTCTTAATGAGGAGGACATTGCTGGAGCCATACTTGTGTGCAGAGGGAGGCCAAGACTGGATGGTACAAGAATTCCAATAATAATAGACTTCTTTGTAGTTCCTGAGTTCAGAGGACTTGGTTTCGGGGAATACCTCATCAGGTCCTCTCTTCATTCACTTCAAAAGAGTGGTTTTAAAAAGGTAGAACTCTGGGTAACGGAGGGAAATAGCGCCGAAAAACTATACAGAAAGATGGGGTTTTCCCCCTCACCCAATGGGGACATTGCATATCTCAAATCGCTCAGGTGATTGATTGAATTATGCGAGTAATTATTCCCATTGTGGCAGGGACAGAGAAATTATCATCTATAGTATGGAATGACAGGCTTTCAGCAACTGTACCCGTTACACCGATCAGCAGTCCGGAGAATCCAGCAAGGAAATAGCCGAGAAGGCAGGTTGGCAGAAGCATTGCAGCAAATCCGGCCCAAGATTTTCTATGGTTGAAAAATAGTTTTGGCGAATGGATATTGCTGCCTACAATTGTTGCCAGAGGGTCCCCAACTGTGGAGGCAAATATGATCAGTGCGAATATCTTTCCACTGTCAACAAGCCCAAGGGAGAAGAGGATACCGATTCCAAACCATATAGCGCCTAGGCCTATGGGCACTGATGGCCTTTCAAAATATGAGATGAGGGACCCTATCTTTGTATTGCTCTTTCTGGAGTAGTAATTTCCAATGATCAGGAATATAAGAACTGCCCATGTGATGAACATGCGCAGATAGAAGAATGTTCCATAGTAAAGGATGGTGAATATGATGAGGCCACCA
This sequence comes from Thermoplasmata archaeon, assembly GCA_021804185.1. Next base: position 1,492 of record JAJZKL010000060.1, read on the forward strand.
GCAATCTGAACATAATCCCTTCTCATCTCTATCTGCCTGATCTTACCCTTGGAATGATCATTGCTCCTTATGTTTACCAGGCTACCCTTGTCCCCAAGGAATGCTACCAGCCCACCATAACCGAGGCAGAAATCGAAGTACATCCAGTCAGAGCCGCTTATTCTGAAAACAAACAGCATTATGGATATTAGAATAAGGGCAGCAGCATAGTAAAAGAATCTGACAGAATAGAGATACTTAGATACAATCACTGAAAGAATCAGGACAAGAGCATAGAAAAGTGTGCCTGTTACAAGGTAAAGGAGAACAGCAGGAGGTATTATCAGGAGATAGGAATACATGAACTTGGAGATGTCAACCAGCACTGTAATGAGGACCAGCAGAACAATGAGGAAATCAATGATATAAGGATAGTAAAGCAGGATAGGATCAGGCATGTTTCATGGGAATGGAGTTGAATGTTCTTAAAGATAGCCAATGAGGCAAACTTTTCCAAGACATTAATTTATAAAATTCCATTCGCATTATACAACAGCAAACAGATTTTATACTGTTTATCAATCAGGTTTTGTATATGACTATATTTCAGGGAGCTGCTCATAAAAAGATCACTGGCGGGAAATTAACAAGATTCAGGAGCAAAAGGAGGCACGAGCTTGGAAGGGAGCCTTCATTTACAAGGATAGGCCCCGATTCAAGAAAGGTACTGAGGGGATTCGGAGGAAATGAGAAGGTAGTTCTGATGAAAGGCCAGAGTGCCAACGTTTACATTCCCTCAGAAAAAAAGACAAAAAAACTCCTTATCCAGACTGTCAAGGAGAACCCTGCGAACCAGCACTATGTCCAGAGAAATATAATGACAAAGGGGACAATTGTACAGACTGAGGCAGGAAGCGCAAGAATAACCTCCAGGCCTGGGCAAGATGGAGTGGTAAACGCAATACTCATATGACTGTTACACTTTATTCCCAGTATTTCAGCCATAACCTCAGCCGTCGCTTGGGCAGAAGAATTAACAGAAATGCTGCCAAAAATTTCAATGTGGACAGACTGAAGGAGATACTGGCAGGCATGAATGTGAAATATGAGGTTCGGGAAGGGCATTACCCAAGGGTTCCGTGGGAGAACTCCAGAATATTCTTTGTTGAAACCGATCTTAAAAAATCATCTCTTCTCAAGATTATTGAAAGGCGCCTTTCTTAGAGGCTTATTTTTCTTGAATGTGTAATACTGAAGCGGATGCTTTAGCCATTTGGAATTGCATATTGTGTCCTCACCTCTGTAGCATAGATGGTTTGACTGCAGCACAGTGCACTTAGGCGGCGAATATTCAGTGCTGGATGTTTGCCCTGTAACGTGGTTCACCTGGTATGTGGTCAGTTTTTCCTTGAAATCTGGTGCAGTTCTGAAGAGCGCAATTATCTCGTCACTGTTCATTCCAACTTTGTGCAGAAAGCTCACAAGTGTAAATCTCGCCATGTGGGGCAAGTTAACCCCATCCTTCATCTGAGAGATGTATTCCTTTATGCAGGGAGGAAATATTGCATAATCCACAGTTCCGAGCTGCACATCCTGTGTGATGCCACGTTCTTCAATCATTTTCATTAAATCATCAAGTATTTCCTTTGCAGGACCAGTATTATTGACTGCATCCTCTCTGGTGATGGATGAATATGCTTCGAAGGCCTTCCTGACAAAAGATTCCCTGATAATCTTTGAAGCAAGCTCCCTGGAGCATAATACCTTGCCATTGCTGACTGCCTGGTTTACAAGCCTGTACCTTGGTCCTGAGATTCTGGAACTGAATGTTATGAACTGCGTAACAGGTATTAGATATCTTTCTTCGTCCAGGGAGAGCTCACAGTTTATCCCCATGGCCCCTGCATAGGACAGAATATCCTCAGAGCCAGTTCTGGTGGATCGCAGTTCTGCTTCCAGTATGTCTCTGGTCCTGTTTATTACCCTTGTAGTCAAAACATTAATATTTAGGGCTTTAAGAAACCAGATCGTCAGGGGAAATGCCCTGAGGTCTTTGATTGATGTTGTGGTTCTCTCCCTTCCACCATCTATAGTTTCCTCTATGAACCTCCTTGCCAGTGACCTTATCTCACCGTTTTCGGGGTCGTTTGAAATTAGAATTCCGGATATTCTGGTACCGTCCATCCGGAAATCAGGTATCTGTGTTGTCTCCATTGATCAGGAAATCTCCACAAGGTCTCTGGTGGCAGTTGTAATGAGCTCATAACCCTCTTCAGTGACTATAACATCATCCTCGATCCTGACACCTCCTTTCTTGGGCACATATACTCCGGGTTCCACTGTCACAACCATGTTTGCTTTGAGATTGAAATCGTAATTGGGGGATAGTGCCGGATGGTCATGAACATCCATGCCGAGGCCATGCCCAAGAGAATGGATGAATCTGCCTTTGTATTTGGAATGGTCAATCACCTCTCTTGCGGCCAGATCTGCATCTTTGCCGTTTCTGTTTGCCCTGACTGCTTCCATCCCTTTTCTCTGGGCCTCATATACAGTCTCATACATCTCTTTCTGTTCCTGGTCTGCTCTCCCAAATACAAATGTTCTAGTTATGTCCGAGCAGTATCTCTTGTACCTTGCTCCAAAATCTATAAGCACTGTGTCATTTCTCTTCAGCTTTCTGTTTCCAGGGCTGTAATGTGGCATGGATGAATTATCCCCGAATGCAACGATTGTGCTGAAGGATGGCTCTGAAGCTCCAAGATTCATCATTTCATATGCAACAAGTGATGCAACCTCGCTTTCAGTCATACCCTCTCTGATCTTGCCTACTGTGGTGCCAATGGCTTCGCTCCCTATCCTGGCTGCTTCCCTGATCCTGTCCAGTTCCTCTTTTGTCTTTATCTTCCTTGCCTCGCTAATTGAAACTGATACGTCCAGAAATTCCTTGTCCGGTACAACCCTGAGCAGATCCTTATACCTGTCCAGTGTGAGTGATGAATAATTCAACCCAACTGTGGAATAACCGTTAAGCAACTCTTTGATGTATTTCTCATATTCAGATTTCCTGTTGTAAACAAGAACCTCGAGACCGGTCCTCCTTGCACTCTCTTCCTCCAGAGAAGATGTCAGGATCTTGACCTCTTCCGGTGTTACAAAGAGGGCGGAGCCCTCGAATAGGCCGCCGTCGACACCTGTAAGATAAAAAAATGTCTTATCGACTGAATTTTCATTACCCTGCAATATTAGAATGGCCTCAGCCTCCCTTGCGTAATCAAATATTCTCTTTGGGTCCATCAGATATCAACCCTTTATTGCCGGGGCTCTAATTATTTCTTTTCATTGAGTTCGATTACACTTTATATGGGTCTAAGGAATTTAGATTCATTGCTTATCACAGAGATATTCCAGAGCATTCAGGGGGAAGGGAGGTACATTGGCATCCCGATGCTCTTCATCCGGACAAACAGGTGCAACCTCAGATGCAGGTGGTGTGACTCCACCTATACATTTCAGGGTGGGAATGAGGTCACTCTCCAGGAGCTTGCAGGCAGGGTTAAGGAATACGGGCATGAATGGGTATGTTTCACGGGTGGAGAGCCTCTGCTTCAGAGGGAGGCACTTCAGTTTGTTGATCTTGCCCATGATCTGGGTAAAAATGTACTTCTTGAGACTGGGGGTTCCCTCTCTGTAAAAGAGATGACCAGAAGAGATTCAGTCTACATCGATATGGACATAAAGACGCCATCTTCCGGAGAGGAAAATTCTCTTTTGAAAGAAAACCTGAACTATCTGAGGGAACAGGATTACATCAAATTCGTCATTTCTGATAAGAATGATCTTGAGTACAGCATAAGGTTCCTCCAGGACAACAGCCTGAACGTTGAAGCACTCTTTCAGCCTGCATGGGGAACATCCTTGCAGTGGATTGCCGAGGAGGTGCTGGGCAGGGGAATTAATGCCAGAGTGCTCCCTCAGCTGCACAAAATCATCTGGGGAGAGAGAAGGGGGGTTTGAATGGATAGAATATTCACTGGCAGATTCTACTTTCGGGGAAAGTTTGATGAATTGGATGTTGCAGTATCTGATGGAAAGATTCAGCGCATAGGCAAATCCCTAACAGGCGCTCCAAAGACAAAACTCTGGAAGCCTGCCATACCATCCGGATTCGATTCCCATGTTCACTTCAGGGAACCGGGAGAATCGGAAAGTGAGGACTACAGGACAGGGAGCATGTCTGCTGTGTACGGAGGCACAACTACAGTTCTGGACATGCCGAACAACCTCATACCAATCAGGGATTATGAGCGTTTCAGGAATAAACTTGCAATAGCCTCAGGAAAATCCTTCTGCGATTTTGGGCTCTACTCCCTCTTTGATGGGAGAAATCTGCCTGTGATAGATAGAGATTCATGCGGCCTTAAGATATTTCTTGGTGGAAGTACAAATTCACTTCCAATTTCTGATGAGAGCGATTCCCTTCTCCTGCTGAAGGATTATGAAAAACCTGTCGTGTTTCATGGGGAAAGTGCCCCCTGCCTTTCGAGGCATCTCCTAGCGGAAGTAAAAAATCTCAAAGAACACGATCTGTCCCGGCCGGAGGAATGCGAGATGGAATCTGCAAATTTGCTGGCAAAACACAGTTTCCGATCACCTGTCATGACACACATCAGTTCTCCGAAGACCCTTGATCTGCTTCCTGCCGACTTTGCCACTGAGGCCACTCCCCACCACCTTCTGCTCAACAACGGCATGGACCTTGGCCCATATGGGAAGTGCAATCCGCCACTTCGTACAGGACAGACACAGGAGGCATTGCTTCAGGCATTTCTTGATGGCAGGATTCATGCAGTTTCCTCTGATCATGCTCCACACCCTGAGGAGAGGAAGGGTGAATTCCAGTACGCATCTTCCGGAATAATTGGTGTTGAGACCAGAATACCACTGCTCCTGGGGCTTGTTGCCAAGAAGATACTTCCCCTTGACATTATGATCAGAACCTCATCATCCAATCCTGCGAAAAAATTTGGATTAAAGAAAGGGATGATTGAAGAGGGTTACTATGCTGATTTCATGACTTTTGATCTTTCTGAGATTAAAAGGATAAACCCGGAGAAACTTCATTCAAAGAACAGTATTACACCATTCTCGGGTTTTGAAGCGGTGTTCCCATCATCCGTGATCCTCAGAGGCGAATTTGCCCTTCAGGATGGGGAGATTATTGAGGACCCAACAGGAGCATTCACCTCACAACGAAGACATAGATTT
>JAJZKL010000061.1 GCA_021804185.1 Thermoplasmata archaeon
TTTCCAGGACACGGACAACTGACGATGAGAACTTTGAGGACTGGCTTTCAAGAACCAGGGAATCAAGACAGCACATCTGCCAAGCTGATGACGACAGAATAAGACATCTGGACAGCTTTGGCCTTTATATGAAATGAATTTTCTTCTCGCCTGAAGTGATCTTTCCACTTTTGAAATCTGTTCTCGGCAGACCTGTTCCACTGACAGATTCTTTGCTATAGGGATATCTGCCATAATGTCTCCCGCAACCAAATGAATTGTCTGTTCCGGATGAAAGATGAGCTATCGGCCGTTGTAAAATTGTTTAACTATCAGGTCATATCTGTTATATTCATAATTTTTTTCACAGTGAACAAGAAAAAAACCGTTCCGCGTTAATAATTTGTAAAATGGGCAACGAATAATTTTTAAGGAATAAAGCTATGTTTAAAAGGTGACAAAATGGCTGAAAAATGGGAAGCAAAAGATAAACTGAAACCAAAAGGACTCGACGGCATATCTGATCAGCAGATAGAATATCACTTTGAAACACATTACAAGGGCTATGTAAACAAGCTGAATGAGATATGGGAAAAACTGACGAGTGCTGACCGGACGAAAGCAAATCAAAATTACAGCGAATTCCGTGAACTCAAACTTGAGGAAACCTTCAATTTTGACGGATCGCTTCTGCACGAGCTATACTTCGACAATCTATCAAAGGGTCAGGGACAGATACCCGAGGACCTGAAGAGACACCTTGAGAAGGATTTCGGAAGTTACGAGAAGTGGGTCGAGGATTTCAAAGCAACCGGAGTCGCATTCAGAGGGTGGTCGCTGCTGGTTTACGATCTTAACACCGGGAAACTTAGGAACATAGGCGCGGATGTGCATAACACCAACGGAATCTGGAATGCGATTGTACTTATGGCTCTTGACGTATATGAACACGCATACTACACCGATTATGGTCCGAAGAGAGCTCCTTACCTTGACGCATTCATGAAGAATGTCAACTGGCCTGCTGTCTCAAAGAGATATGAAAAAGCAAAGAAGATTTACGAAATCTTCAAGTGATTCTTAGTATCGTTATTAAATTTTATTAACCAATAATTTATTAATACCTTAATACCTGTTCAATTCATGCGTTCTGCAAAAGGACATGATGAACGGAATTATTCAACTATTCTTGTCAGTGAGGATGAGGCCAGAAAAGTCATTGGGGCCAAGGAAGCTCTGAGCATAATGGAATCTTTTTTCAGGGATCGATCCAGAGGAGTAACAATCACGCCTCCCCGCTGGCATGTAAACTCTGCAAACGGAGGCATGGCATTCACTGCAGGGGGAAGCGAGGCAAAGAGGATCATCGGTTTCAGGACATATACAACATACGGAGGGGACTACCAGCTGATTGCTGTTTTCGATATGGAAAACGGATCACTCAAGGGGATCGTTACAGGATCATACATCGGGTCCATTCGCACAGCCGCCATAGGATCACTTTCAATTAAATATATGGCTAGAAATGATTCAAGTGTTCTTGGCATTATCGGCTCTGGGACCCAGGCATATTTTCAAACTGTATGTGCTCTTGAAGCTATGCCATTTAGCAGGATTTTGGCATACAGTCCCAATCGGGATCATGCGGAGTTGTTCGCTTCCCGGATTCTGGCAGATACCGGAAAGGCGGTAAATATAATGAATAGCGTGAAGGAAGTGGCTAATGAGGCTGATGTGATCATCCTCGCAACCAGAAGCAGTGAACCGGTGATCTCCCGGGAATGGATCAAGAAAGGCATCCACATAGTAAGTGTCGGAAAGAAATCCATTGATGAACACGAACTCGATCCTGCCATTCCATCGATTTGTTCCGTCGTTGCCACAGACTCACTGGAGCAGCTCACTGCGTACCCTGAAAAGCATTTCATGGAAAGCAGCCCCTTAAAAGAAAGCATTGTCGAGCTTTCAGACATAATATCTGCGAAGGCAAGGGGAAGAATAGGCAGGGATGATGTGACGCTTTTCCTTTCTGTCGGGCTCTCCGGGACAGAGGTAATGATTGCAAACGAAGCAATAGAAAGGATCGTGGCAGGAAGAATTCAAAAAATAAAATAGCTTCATAGCCATCATACAGTAATGATTGAACCCCCAAAACTCGCCACTATTGCCCGGAGGGTTTCTGAGTTAGTTTCTTCACCCGTATCGGAGATCATTGCTAGAAGGGCGGAAGAATTCAGGCAAGCCGGAACGTCATCAAGTGCATTCATTTTCGGTGAGCTCTGTTTCTGCATATTGACAGCAAACACTTCTGCAGATATGGGTGTCAGGACCCAGAATATCATCGGGCTGAATGGGTTCTTGAATTATGATTCAGGTGAACTGAGAGATGCACTGAAAAGGGCAAAGTATAGGTTCTACAACCTGAGGAGCAAATATATAGTCGAAGCCAGGTGGATAGTGGACGAGCTGCCAGGTCTTATCGCCAATGGGAACAGGCACCAGGTGCGCGATTACCTGGTGGACAATGTCATGGGCATTGGATATAAGGAAGCATCGCATTTTCTCAGGAACGTTGGCATTTTTGACTTCGCCATACTTGATAAGCATATTCTCCGAATGCTCGCTTCAGAGTATCCGGGAATCAGGATCAGGGTAGGCAGCAGGCAGTCATATCTGGATACTGAAAAGTACGTGATCGATATCGCGCGTGGCATGGGCATGGAGGCCGGTATCCTCGATCTTTACATGTGGAAACTGGCCACGGGCAAGATAATAAAGTGACATCTCTTCCAGGAAGCCTTCATGCACTGTTCCTGGATTGAATAAATACACGATTGCTGGATTATGACGCCGCAATTGTTTTTCAACCTGTATTGCATATATAGTTCATGGAAGCTTCTGAATTCAGGCGAGCTGACATAAATTATGAAAGTCTTTTCGGCGACCTTTATGTGCTGATGAATAACGCCGGCAGGTCTGTGTCAGATTTTATTGGAGAAACTTTTGGCAGCAACATAAAGATATGTGTCGTCTGCGGGAAGGGAAACAACGGAGGGGACGGGCTGGTAGCGGCCAGGGAACTCTCTAAGAATAACGAAGTTACTGTAATACTGGTAGAGGGCAAATCAAGAATGTCCAGTTCCATTTCAAGGAGAGCACTCCGATCCTACCGTGGGAAAGTGGTAGGTATTGACATGATCGTGCCCTCGCTTGAGAATTGCGATATTGTCGTTGATGCACTTCTGGGGACTGGCATATCGGGAAGTCCAAAATACCCCTACGATCTGGCAATAAAGCAGATAAATTCCTGCAGGAAACCGGTTGTATCTGTTGATGTTCCTTCAGGACTGGGCAGCGACCCCTCAATTGCTCCCAGTTACACGGTAACATTCTCTGAAAGGAAGGATGGAATGACCGAAGCAAATTGCGGAAAGATAATTGTCGTCGACATAGGCATACCAGATCAGGTATTCAGGTTTGCAGGCCCTGGCGACCTTATATATTACAAAATGCCGAGACCCGATTCCCACAAGGGAATGAATGGCACTCTTGCCATAATCGGTGGAATCGAGTATTATGGATCAGCCGTGATCGCTGCTGAGGGGGCATCCGGAACTGGCGTAGATCTTGTAAGAATATTCACCTCAAGCCAGAACTATCAGATCATAGGTTCGTACGATCCCGGGTACATTGTTAGAATGATCAGCAGCAACCAGGAAGATCTGGCTGAAGAGATAGGAAAGAATACGGCAATCCTGGCTGGATCCGGAAACGGAATGGGAATTCTTGCAGGGGAAATTCTGGACACGGTTCTTTCCCTCGAATCCATTCCATTAGTTCTTGATGCAGACGCAGTGAAGATGATGGGTTCCCGTGCGTTCAAGGGAAGGCAGAACATGGTCATAACGCCAAACAAGAACGAATTCCGCATAATATCAAAAATGGATCCGACAGAGGAGAACGCAAAGCAACTTGCCGCTGAAAAAAATATGGTGGTTGTCCTGAAGGGCCAGGTAGATGTAGTCACCAATGGAACAAGAACAATCCTCGTTGAGGGCGGCAATCCAAGGATGACAATGGGTGGTACCGGAGACCTGCTGGCAGGTATAATAGGAGGGCTGTGCTCTAAGGGAATTGCACCATTCCGGGCTGCCGTAATGGGTTGTTATATTCTCAAGCAGGCCTCAGATCTCGCACATTCTCAGTATGGCCTCTGGTATAACATAAACCACCTATCCTCACTTGTGCCGGTAACGATGAACAGTCTCATTCCGACAAAAAAAGATTAATACTGAAGAAACAATGAATCCGTGTGCAGGAATCTCTTGAACCTGAAGCAGGAATCGGGGAAGAACTTATTGAACCAAAAGTGGAAGAGGGTAGAGTTCCAGGCAGCGGACGGAATATTTACGATATTCTCTATGGTAACATCGGGAAAAAAGCCTCGTATCCAGCACTCATATATTACGGGAGAAGGGTTACATATTTTCAGCTGATTTCAGCCGTAGATTCATTTGCTGCGGAGCTGGTATCCAGGTTCAAGATAAAGAAGGGGGACAGGATTGCAATTTCACTCCCAAACTCACCACAATTTATCATTTCGTTCTTTGCAGTAGTCAAGATAGGGGCTGTCCTGGTTCCGCTGAATACCGGGCAGAATGCTGCGAATTTTGTGAAAAAACTTGAGATATTACACATAAAGGGCATAATAACCCATTCACAGGGCTATACACTGCTGAAAGACGCCGTCACAGAAGGAATGTTCGTGATAGTTACAAGGATCCAGGACTTCATGCCGTTCGAAAAAGCCTCCAGGATCACATTCTTCGATTCCACATGGGGTAAAGTGAAGTGGGGAGGAAACGTGTACCCCTTCTCTGACTTCATGTTCGGAAGCGAAGGTTCTGGAAATCCGGTAAATCCTGACGATGATGTTGCCATAATACAACTGACAGGGGTCTCTCTGCCTAATTTACAGGCGGTTTCGCTAACGCACTCTAACATCATAAGCGCACTGAGGCAAGCTTCTGACGTTTTTACAATAACAGGAAAGCGTTCTATTGTTGCATGCGCCACACCATTTTCTGTACCATACGCTTACTTATTCGGCTTTCTGCTTCCAATGGGATCGGGTCACCCGGTGCTCGTTTTTCACGATAACCACGACTCAAAGACCATAGCAAAACTGTGCAGAAAAACCGGTGCTGATATAATGGTCGCGCACCCATTGATATACTCCAAACTCCTCTTCAACAAGAAAACCAGCAAGTATCTGAAAAAAATATCCATATATATTTCCGGAACTGACACGATGTCAGGATCGCTTGCTTCTGCAGTTGTAGATGACTTTAAGGGCAAGTTGCTCCAGATATACGGGTTTTCTGAAACTTCCGGAATATCACATTACAGGTGGGTGGACGACCCTCGGCAGCCTGCAAATACAATTGGCTTTCCTTTCAAGGAGACATCATGCAAGATCATAGATCAGACAACAGGGGAAGAGGTGAAGATCGGTGAAAAGGGAGAACTACTGGTAAATGGTCCACAGAGTGCAAGGAAATACCTTTTCACGTTGATTGGTGAAGAGGATAATTTTGCGGGAGACTGGTTTCATACCGGAAATATAGTAATGAGAAACCAGGAAGGATCTTACATTCTGATAGAAAAACTCAGGGACATAATTATATCCGATGCCATCCCCGTATTCCCGAATGAGATCGAGGCCGTTATCAACAAGTTTCCCGAGGTAAGTGAATCAGCAGTTATAGGCACCAACGATGGAAATCTTGGAGAGTCTATAAAGGCATTTGTGGTAACAAAGGACGGAACCGCATCATGCCAGAGGAAACTCATAAAATACCTTAACGAAAACCTGGCTGAATACCAGCGACCACGCTTCTATGAGTTCCGGAATGAACTGCCCAAAAGCATGTCTGGAAAGATAATCAAGCGGATACTTATAGAACAGGCAGCCAGCAGGACAGATGAGAGCACAGCTTCAGTTAAATGATCCTCATCTAGGTGGAATTGCACTACTTTAAAGGGACAGGTACTCATTGGTCGCTGCACCGGGAAAATCTGTAATGCAACCAACGGTTTCCGGATCCGACACCTTGCTGGAGTCGATTGTTTCTATGCACAGTATATCACGTATTCAATTGCGATCAAATGAAATATATCTATCACATTTTTGGATCAGGTATTTCGATCTGGATAATGCCATTCTCGATCTTCAGGTTGTAAATACGCTGATCCATCACAGCGGGCCCGGAAATACACCTCCCGTTCTCCAGATCGAACACTGATCCGTGCCAGGGACATTTGAGAGTTTTTCCATCTATTATTCCGTCCTCCAGCGGAGCGTGGGCATGTGGGCACACGGAATCCATGGCATAGTATCTTCCATTCAGATTTGCTATCAGCACAGTAGAAGACGGCATAGAAAATCCCTTAATTTCACCAGGTCCAATTTCAGTTTTATTTGCTATCTTCATGTACTTTGCCATGAGTCTGCAACTGGGCACTCTTTATTTAAAGTTTAGAGCAAGTTATGTTGTATTGTTCAATGAATTCCATAGTATACAGTATAGCAAGCCTACGGACAAGTGCACATTCAGGTGCAAATAAAACTGAAATTGGACCTGGC
>JAJZKL010000062.1 GCA_021804185.1 Thermoplasmata archaeon
AAACAGTATTATGTTTCCGCCGTAGACGAAATCGCTCATGTTTATGATATCCTCATACTTGTAAATCTCGGCAACCTTGAAGGTGGATTTGACCTCTGCAGTATAATCAGGAAGATTTACGTTATTGAGATCTATGAATTTTCTCTGTGATCTGGGTATCTGTGAACTCTTCTGGGGCTTCTTCTTGAGTATTGAAACCATGATTAGATAAGAATTGCCCGGGCTATATAATTTTTGATAGAAACCCCAGAACAAAAATGCATCAGTTCCTGTTGACTCTCTTCATGAATATCTGGAAAAGGTTGGAGAAACCGTCGTTCCATGTTTTCAGCTTTGGTTTCGTGACCCTTATGCCGTATCTGACAGGTATTTCGATGAGCCTGCCGTGCTCAAGTGCCTCTATCTTCAGATCCTGGGAGAAGGACATGCCGTCGCTGAGCCCTTTCATTTTCTGGTAAAGTGATCTCCTGAACACCCACATGCCGCTCTGCGAGTCATTGATGTTGCATTTGAAGAAAATCCTCATGGACATGTTCAGGACGCTGTTGCCAACAAAGTGCAGCATCGTATAGTTGTGCTCATTCCTGAGAGTCATCCTGTCACAGGAAACGAAATCCACGTTGTCTATCTCCATGATCTCTATGATCGGTCCGATGATCTCGGCGGGATATGTACCATCCCCATCTATCCCGACAAATATGTCTCCTGATGCATGTGCAAAACCGGTCTTGTACGCAACTCCATACCCCCTTCTGGGTTCGCTGATGACCTTGCAGCCCAGAGACTCCGCTATCTCGCGGGTTCGATCCCTGGAGTCTGTATCAACCACTATAATCTCAACGTCTCCAAGTTTCTTGATCGTCTGGACAACGGACCCGATGGTCTTTTCCTCGTTTATGGTGGGGATCACAACACTGATTTTCGGCAAATGCTATCGACCTTTTGTTAAGGAGGGATAACCACACGTTAAATTATTTTTCCCAAATGAACAAAGTCTTCATTCAGGTCATATATCTGCGAACGCAATGCTACACTATTGGAATAAGGGTAAAGCTCAGTATAAACATCAGCAGGGCAAACACTCCTATGAGGATGTCGAACATACTTATTTTGGAATAATCGTCAAGGGCCGGCGGATGGTGAAGCCCCATGAACATCACAAAGAACGCCAGGAAGATCCATCCCGAGTAGACCTCGAATCCGGCAATTAGCAGGAATGCGACCATCGCATATCCCACGTATGATGATTTGTTTCCAAGGAGCCCCCTTGCGATATGGCCGCCATCAAGCTGGCTCACAGGAAGAAGATTCATTGCAGTTGCAAATATTCCAACCCAGACCGCAAACACCATGGGGAAGAGCGGCTGTGCGGTGCTGATATGAATTCCGAGCAGCTGATATATGAGGGGAAATGTGATGGGGATAGCCTGAATGTTTGCTATGGGTTTTATGACGGAATTCAGGTAATCCGCAACAAACAGAAGCGGAAGGCTTGTAAGGAATCCGACTATTGGTCCTGCGGCGCCGATTTCCGTCATGGCCTTCTTATTCGGTATGGGATCTCTGAGAGAGATGAACGCGCCAAAGGTTCCAATCTCAACCGGAAACGGAATGAAGAAGGGAAACGATGCCCTCACATGGTACTTCCTTGCGGTGAAGTAGTGGCCGAGTTCATGCAGTCCGAGGATGAGCATGAGAGGTGCCGAAAAGAATGCAAATCCATAGAGTATCTGGGAAAGTTCACCCGCAACGAATGCTTTTGAGTAAAGCGAACCGACATATATGGTGGATGCGAGAGTAAGGGCAAAGAGGATCAGATTTACCTTGTTTGCAGTGAATTTCTTGTAGGGATTCCTGGTGACTGTTATGGTTGATTCACCATTCTCCCTGACAAAAGGTATGAATCCCCTTGGCACAAGCTCCTTGCGAATCGTGTCAAAGGATTCGGTGAAATTCGGGTTATCACTCATCAAGAAAAAGAAAGTGAGGGAGACAGGATTGACCTGAATATCGTATGTTATCACATTTGATTTCACAAGATTTACAACATACTGTAGATCCTCGTTCTGCATCCTGATCTTTTCTGGAACGCTGTCCATAATTGCTCCCGTCTGAAATAGACTTTTCCCCGGGCTAACGTAAGTTATTCACATTTCCTAACTAGCTGACCCGCCAGGGAATTTTTCACCTGCCTCTGATCGGAACTTCAATGCTATGGAACCCACCATTCACTCAGTCCGAGGCCCATGGCGAGGTAAACTTTAGTCTCATGTCGTCGTAGACAATCAGTTTTCATGTCTGCTATTTAATGAGACCATTCACAATTATACCTTGCTTGATAAACTTTTATCTGGGGTTAACCAGAATGTGTGACACCGTCATTAACGAAATCCTGCATGGATTATCTATGATGAGAGCATTATCCATGCTATGAAACAAGTGACGCTGGGTCATTCCGATCTTAAGGTATCTGCCATAGGGCTTGGTTGTATGGGAATGTCAGAATTCTATCTAGGATTCAATGAGAGGGAATCTATCGCGACCCTGGAAAGAGCAGTGGAACTGGGCATAAATTTCTTTGACACTGCTGACGATTACGGACGCGGGGAAAACGAGATCCTGGTTGGTAAGGCACTGAAGAAACACAGGGATCAGGTTATGATAGCGACGAAATTCGGTTTCACCCGGGACAGCAACGGGAAGACTGCAGGGATCGACGGCAGACCTGAATACGTAAAGGAGGCATGCGAGCGAAGCCTGAAACGGCTGGATACAGACTATATCGATCTCTATTACTACCACAGAATCGATCGATCAACGCCGATCGAGGATACGATTTCGGCCATGGCTGATCTGGTTGACCGGGGAAAAGTGAGGTATATCGGTCTCTCCGAAGCTTCCGCATCAACCATAAGGAAGGCGAATTCAATTCATCCAGTTTCTGCAGTCCAGTCGGAGTATTCTCTCTGGACAAGGGATCATGAGAGGGACGGCGTCATGGATGCCTGCAGGGAACTCGGTATAAGTTTCGTGGCATTCAGCCCGCTCGGCAGGGGATTTCTGACCGGGAGTTTCAGAGACCCGTCACAGATACCGGAGGAGGATTACAGATCACAGTTTCCCCGGTTCTCGAGAGAGAATCTGATCCACAACTATCAGATTGTCAGGGAGCTTGAGGGCATTGCAAAGGAACTCAACATCACACTTCCGCAGCTTTCCCTTTCATGGATTCTCAGCAAGCACAGGGATGTCATCCCAATTCCAGGCACGAAGAAGAGAAAGTATCTGGAGGAAAATGCCAGGGCAGTCTCAATAGACCTTGATTCGGAAACAATAGGAAGAATAGAGGGTGTGCTTGAAAGAATCGGTGTCAGGGGAGAGAGGTACTCGGATAACGCGATGAAGCTTGTGGACAAGTGAGATACACCCGCATTTCCACCGGATTGGCTTAACTGAAAATTCAGCTGCTGTTCACAATCTGACCATCATCCCATAAAAAGACTGATGACGGAGGAATGCAACATCAATTCTCAAAGAACCATTGAACCGATTATTATAAACCATTGATGTGGTGTTGGGAACAATCTTATACTTCCAAAAAGTATCCAACAATGGACCCTGCAGCACAGGTTGAGGATTTAAAATGGAGCACTGTTCACAGCCTTCTGTTCCTTGCATTTTCAATAGGTACGGGTGTTGAGGCATACATATACTCCCTATCATACATAGCAACATCGTGGGTGACTATTCCAAGATCACTGATAGCCCTGCTGGCAGTTTGGCCGCCCCTGTGGCTCCTTCTTGGCGGTGCAGTATCGGGACCACTTGCGGATGAGGTTGGCAGGAAAAAGACACTGTTCATCACCATTGCGATTTACGCGGTCGGTGCCCTTGGTCTCATATTCAGTTACACCTACATAACGATCCTGATCTTCATCGGCATGCTTTTGTTTGCCGCTGGTGGTGAATACAACACAATACTTGCAGCAACGCACGAATTATTTCCCAGGAAATATCGAAGCAGGGCCCTGTTCCTTGAACTCAATTTCACCAATATAGGCGGGTCTGTGGCGGCAATTATGGCACTCCTCGCTGTTTCATCAATATCTGCTCAGAGGGAACTGCTTGGAGTAACCCTGTTACTTTCGCTTCTTGTAATGTACATTATAAGACTGAGACTGCCGGAGTCCGTCATGTGGCTGGAGTCGAAGGGCAAATTCAGCAGGGCAAGCGATGAACTGGAAAAGTATTATGGTGCCTCGCCCGAAAAAGACAGTCTGGTAAGGCCGGCAAAACTACCATCAATATATTTCAGAATCGCGGTGGGCGGAATAATAGGATGGGCTTATACAGCCGGATTCAGCCTTATTGTACTGACTCTCGGTCCGTATTTCTTCCCGTCGCTCACAGACTGGTTGATCTTCATATTCGGAATAGTGGCATTCGCGGCAGGTTTTCTCGGTCTCGTTGCGGACAGATACAGCAGGAAACGCTTTCTTCTGGTTTCTGCAATTCTCGTCGTCATTTTTGCATACCTGTTCATACCGACTTTAAAAATCTGGCTCACAGATACCTTCGTTTTCTGGTTCCTATTCATCGGGGTCTCCGTTTTCATAAACATATATTTCCTGGCGGAGGATACACTGAAATCAGAGATCTGGCCAACGAAGAGGAGGGGACTCTATCTCGCAGTGGTCAGGGTTATTTCTCTTGGCGGTTCCATCCCCGTGATTTTTCTGGCGGTCAATCTGCCAATTGTATCCTACATGTGGCTTGGAATAGGAATTTTCAGCAGCGGGCTGGTAGCCTCAGCAGCCTGGTATGTATGGGGAATCGAGACCAGCAAGGGAAGGAGCGTAAGGATATGGGACAAAGTGAATAAAACATGAATTCAGACAGAAACGCCCTTAAGGATAAAATCTTGGGCGCATTTTACGGCGTTGCCATAGGGGATGCAATGGGGATGCCCACGACCTTTCTGAGCAGGGAAGAGATCAGAGGCAAATTCGGCGTGGTCAAGGATTTTCTTGAAGCACCCATGGAAGGTTCAGTGCATTCCGATCTTGTCAGAGGAGAATACACTGACGATACAGAACTGACATTTATGCTGGCCGACTCAATAATATCCAGCAGAGGAATCGATCCGGAAGATGTGGCAAAGAGGTTGGTGAAGTGGGCGGACGACAACGACATACTGAATACAACGCTGATAGGCCCCAGTACCAGATCTGCCATAAAAGATCTAAAATCCGGCATATCATACAGGGTTACAGGCAAGAACGGGACGACCAACGGCTGTGCAATGAAAATCAGCCCAGTCGGTATTATTGATGCGTTTTCCGATGATGAAAAAACTGTAAACGATATCATAAACGCCTGCATGTGCACGCATCACACCGCTCTGGCAGTTTCCGGTGCATCAGCCATCTGCTTCGCCGTGAGGAGTGCAGTCTCGGGTGAAAATAATATCGACACGATCTACAGGGCATCTTTAAGAGGGGCTGACCTGGGAGCCAAAGTGATGGGAAACCCTCACCTGTCGATTTCTCAGAGAATCAGGGAAGCGGTGGATATAGCCAAAAGCTCCCCGGATTCTGACTCCTTCCTTGATGAGCTTTATAAGTTCATAACGAAACCGCAATGGGCACTGACGGAAGATGCTGTCCCTGCAGCCATCTCAATATTTGTAAAATCCCGAGGGAACTTCAGGGATGCAATACTGCTGGCATGCAATCTGGGTGCGGATTCTGACACCACTGGAGCAATGACTGGAGGCATTGCGGGTTCTTATTCCGGAATCAAAGATATTCCAAAAGACTGGATAAAAACCATTGACTCATCTTCCAAAAGAGATATAAGGGAACTGGGAGGTAAATTTCTGGATGCCATCCGATCATGATCTCCTGATAATAGGCGATGCTGTTCTGGATATTTCTCTTGAAATCAGGAGCTTCCCTATCCTCAAAGGAACAACCAGCATGTCACCGAAACTGGAAATAGCACCGGGCGGCCCAGCCGCAATGGCGATTATCGCATCCCGTCTGGGTTTGAAAGTGGCGTTTACAGATAAAATCGGAAAGGATGTTCTGGGCGATTACCTGCTGAGGGAACTCAACGAAAGCGGGGTCATCACCAAGTATATGAGCAGGGATGATACGGCAGCGACCGCAACCTCCATCAACCTTGTCGATTCAAATAAGAACCACTCATTTGTTGGGCATGCGGGAGCAGGAAGTATGCTCGATAATATTGACGAAAGTTTGATAAAAGACTCAAAGTCAATTTTCTTCGAAGGCTATAATCTGGTCCGCAAAGGGAAAACATACAATACAATTCTGAACGCGGCAAAGAATGCAAGTATTCATCAGAAACACGTGTTCTTTGATCCCGGCCCGCTTATATCCCAGATTGTCGATATTCAAAAGTTCGTTGATTTCTCGAATACAGTTTTTCTGAACAGGGAAGAGGCACTGTCATATTCAAAAACCGGCTTTGAAGAAACGCCTGATATTTTAAAAAAAACGGGCAGGGCAGCATATGCATTAAAACTGGATAAAGACGGTTCGAAGTTAATAAAGAATGGAAAAGTGTTTTCTTGCAATGCTGTAAAAATT
>JAJZKL010000063.1 GCA_021804185.1 Thermoplasmata archaeon
TTCTCTGCCATTCCTGAGGCCTTTCACCAGTGAACTCAAGATATATGTACCCTGAATTCTCAAGTTCCCTCAGCCTCCGCAGCTCCTCCAGGGCAGCAAATCCAATTGACCGGCCATCGTTGGCCTGGTGCTCAACCTCAGAAAGCATTGCCTCTGAAAGTATGACCCTGCATCCCCTCTTCTCCCTTACGAATGTGGTAAACCTTCCATCCACTATTACCGAGGTATCTGGTACGTAGTCCACATTGAGAAAGAGTTCCAGATTATATAATCAATTTGAATCCTGTTCTATTGGCGTATAATAAGGAAGAGTTAGCGGCCCAGGTTCTTGCAAAGCTTAAAGGATTTATTTCCGGGGTGGATTTATCGGGAACAGCCCTGGCATTATCTGGCGGGCTGGACAGCTCAGTGATACTTGCACTTTCTCCTGAAAGTCTTCTTTCATATGTAACGGGACTTGAAGATTCAAAGGATGTTATCACAGCAAGAGAAACATCCCGCTTATTGAAAAGGAAATGCAGAGAAATCACCGTTTCCCGTGATGATGTTGTTATCTATGCCCGAACCATACTGGAAATAGATCCACATATCGATCTCAGGGATCTGGGTTTTGAGACAGTACTGGCTGTTCTTCTTGACAGATCTGAGGAAAAAACAATCATCACTGGACAGGGGGCGGATGAGATATTCTACGGCTATTCCAGATTTCTCACTGACTCCATCCTTACAAATGGAGAAGCCTTGGAGAAGCTGCATAACATTACGCTTCCTAGGGAAAACAGGATTGCATCTTATTTCGGAAAGAAGATCATATGCCCATATCTGGAGAGTGGAATTTCTGAAATCCCTGGCATCTGTGAAAGAGAGAACAATATTTCAGGAAAGGAGAATAAGATTATTCTCAGAGAGGTTGCATCCATTATCGGAATCCCATCAGAGATTGCAATGAGAAAGAAGAAGGCTGCGCAGTACGGTTCAGGTTTCATGAAAATATTGAAGAAGGATCTCTTTCCGGAATTGATCAGACACAGGGATTTATGACTGTTGCTTTCAATATCAGCCAGTAAAATTTAGTATTATCATTGCCATAAGTTAAATATGATCAGGGGATATTCCCCCGTTCATTTCAACTCAGTGATTCAATGGTACAGATAGGGATAATAGGAGGCAGTGGTTTGTACAGCCTCCTGCAGGACATAAGAACAGAAAATGTTAAGACGGAGTTTGGGGAACCTTCTGCTCCTGTAGAGATTGGGAAGATTGATGGCGTTGAGGTTGCATTTATCCCGAGGCATGGAAAAAAGCATCAGTTCCCGCCACACAAGGTAAACTACAGGGCTAACATTATGGCACTCCATAAACTGGGTGTTGAAAGGATAATAGCAGCCAATGCGGTTGGTTCCCTGAAAGAAGAACTTCCACCTGGTTATACTGTCATACCGGATCAGTTCATTGACTATACCAGGAGAAGGGAACTGACCTTTTATGATGGGCCTGAGGTCTATCATATCTCAGCAGCGGATCCTTTTTGCCCCCACATGAATAAAATTCTGTATGAAGTAGCAAAACAGAGCAGCCCTGATGTCAAACTTGGAGGCACCTATGCTGTTGTGGAGGGGCCCAGGTTTTCAACCAGAGCAGAATCCAATATGTTCAGGCAGTTTTCCGACATAATAGGAATGACTCTTGTTCCTGAGGTAAATCTTGCTGATGAACTTGGAATGTGCTATTCCGTTATAGCGACGGTCACAGATTATGATGTCTGGTCCACGAAACCTGTGGATGCGGCAGAAGTTTTCAGAGTCATGAAGGAAAATGAGGAACGAGTTACCGATATAGTAAGGAAATCTGTCCCGAAAATTCATGGAAAAAGAGAATGCCACTGTTCACAGAGATTGAATGATGCAAAAGCTTGAGGTAGTATATGAAAATAAAATTTTTAGGAGGAGCCGAAGAGGTAGGTAGGCTCGCAATCAAAATAGAAGAAGGAAAAAACAGTTTTATGGTGGACTATGGTGTGGTGCCAGAGAAACCTCCAGAATATCCGATGCCCTATGAGAAGGTGCAGAATATATTCATAACACATGCACATCTTGATCACATTGGTGCTGTCCCTGTCTGCTATCAGAAGGATTCACCGGTGCTCAATGCAACTGCAATGACGGCGAGCAGCATGCGTCCGCTTCTGGAGGATTCTGTTAAGATAATGAACCTTGAAGGGTATCCTGCCAGGTTCAACAAGGATGACATATCTTCACTTTTCAGTTCCATAAACACAGTAGAATATGGCAAATCTGTTGAGTTCGGAGATTTTACTGCTACACCATATTCAGCCGGGCATATCCCCGGGTCCTCCATGTGGAAATTCGACAATGCGTCCAGTACACTTGTCACCGGCGATCTGTACACATCTGACACAAATCTCCTCTATGGTGCAAAGGCAGTTAAAGCAGACACCCTGATTATGGAGAGCACCTACGCCGGAAAGAACCATGAACCCCGTGAGGAGGTAACTGCCAGGCTCAAATCAAGGATAAAGGAGGTAGTTGATAACGGAGGAAAGGTGATACTCCCATCATTTGCTCTGGGAAGGACTCAGGAGCTGACAATGATTGTATCTGACCTTGGCCTTAACGTTTCGGTGGATGGCATGGGAAACCTGATTACAGGTCTTTATCTGGATCTTCCGGGATTCCTCAAATCCAGGAACGCTTTCAGGAAGAGTGTTGGAAGAGTTCACCAGGTCAGGGGAAGAAGGATGAGAGAATCTGTCCTTGAACACAGCGATGTTGTAATCACAACATCAGGTATGCTTGACGGTGGACCTGTCCTTGGATATATCCAGGAACTTGCCTCTGATCCCAAGAGCGCCATATTCCTTTCAGGCTATCAGGTTGAAGGCACGAACGGAAGAAGCCTCCTTGAGACTGGAATAATAAATATCGCGGGAGCTCCTGTGAAACCAGAGATGCAGGTAGAGTTCTTTGATCTCTCCGCACACGCAGGACATGATGATCTTGTCAAATTTGTTAAGGAAGTAGATCCCAGCAGAGTAATACTCTGTCATGGTGAGGACCGGCCAAAGCTCCAGGAGGCACTGGACGGTTATGACGTCATACTTCCAATGAATGGCCATGAGTTTGAGCTTAAGGAGTAAAATCCTTGCTGTTCATCTTTTTTGGATGAAGATCTAATCTTTAGAAAGCCTTTATTGAATCTCTTTTTTTATCAATCAATGATTAAGAGAGAAATTACTTCTGCCAACGATATTAAGGAATAGTGAAATTCTTTTATTTTGAGGGGAAAGGGGAAATAATCATGTTTGACCCATGGTATATGAGATAAACAATTTCATCAACTAGCCCTTTAACTTTTAACGTATGGGCTTTTTCAAGATAGAATGAGAGAAATTCTTGAACATTTATTGAACCTCAGGGTAAATTTTCATATTGGAAAGTCATTCCCATGGGATGCCGGAAATACTCTCATTTGAACATGCACACATGGAATATTCTACAAAACGTGCAAAACTTGTTTCAGTGGGAGATGTGTCCTTTAAGGTAAACCAGAATGAATTTGTCACACTCATAGGGCCATCAGGATGTGGAAAATCAACCCTCATAAATATGGTTCTTGGCCTGGTGAAACCAAGCTCAGGATCCGTTCTGATTTCAGGAAAACCTGTTGAGCAGCATACCAGCAGAATTGGTGTCGTTTTTCAGAATGCTGCACTGTTCCCATGGCTTGATATACAGCACAATGTAGAGGTTGTTCTTGAGCCCCTTATTCGGGACAAACAGGAAAGAACAGCAACGGCACTGAAATTCATGAAAATGGTTGGAATAGACGGATTCGAAAGGGCTTATCCTAAAGAGCTTTCTGGCGGAATGAAGCAGAGAGTCTCCATTGCGCGTGCTCTCGCAACTTCACCTGATCTTCTAATCCTTGACGAACCGTTTGTAGGGCTTGATGTATTCTCTGCTCAGGCATTAAGAGAGGAACTTCTTGATCTATGGGAATCCCCGGAGACCCCGCCTCATACCGTCCTTATGGTCACACACAATGTTGATGAAGCTGTTCAGCTTAGTGATCGGCTCATAATCCTAAGCAGAAGGCCGAGCCATGTTGTTGCCGAGATGAAAATTGATCTCGAAAGGCCACGGAACACCAGGGAAACAGAGTTTTACCAGAAGGTGGATGAAGTGGTAAGTGTAATGTCTCCATGAATATGTACCTGCCGAGCCTATTTTATTAAGCTGAACGATTGCAGTGCTATTATAAAGAACTGAATTGCTACACCAGCTACAAGGAGCCCGAATATTCTGGTGAGTGCTTTCATCACTTTGTCTCCAAGGACACGAAGTATTTTTGATGAGAATATGAAGAATATGTAGATGATGAGCATAAGTATTATCACAGAGGCAATTGTGAATATGTCATCATATATGGACCCCTTCATGAGTATTATGACAAGTGAAATTGCCCCGGGGCCAGCAATGAAAGGTGTGGCAAATGGGACTATGCCCATATCATAATCGATCTTCCCTCCCATAGACTTTGGCCTGTCTCCTTCCCTTACCATCTCTATACCCATTATCAGAAGGATAAGCCCTCCAGCAATCTCAAGTGCCTCAATTGAAATTCCGAAGTAGTACAGTATATAGGAGCCGAGAATGGCGAACATTATCAGTATCATTCCGCCATATAGAGTTGCATCCCTTGTTACAGTCCTTCGGCTCTTCTGATCCATCGAGCCTGTCATTGCAATGAACAAGACCAGACTGCCAAATGGATCAATAACGACGAAAAGCCTGACAAAAATGCCAAGAAAATCCAGTCCAAGGGATGTCAATGCCCCCGTAATATTGATAGAATATTAAAATTCGATGGAAATTAAAAATTTCCTCCAAGATGGGGCTACTCTGAGAGCCTTGCCCCCAGTGCAAGAGATTTCAATTTTTTTACCGCTATAGACCTGGGTACACTTCCGAGGCCGGAGAATGTTTCAAAGCCGCAGTCCGTTCCCCCCATGACCCTCTCTGGGCCTAGTTCATCTATATCGGCAAGATTCCTCAACTTCAGGTAGACAGTTTCAGGTGTCTCAACAAAGGGGGATTTAACATCTATTACTCCTGCTGCAATCTTCATATGCTTTGGCCAGCCATGTTCCCGTGTGTATTTTTTTATGATCAGTGGATCTCCAGCATGCCTGGCGTTGGCCATCTCGCCTACAATTGTTCCTGCCTTCAGTTTTAGAATTTCAGGCAGTACCATTGAATAGTCAGGGTCAGTCAGATGTGCAGATGGATAATTCCCGTAACAGTAATGGACCCTGATTCTTTCCTGGGGAAGCCCTGCAATGGCCTCATTTATTGCCTGTACATGCAGAGGCAAAACCTTTGCAAAGTCTCTGGCCCAGTCGACGCCCAGGCTTCTGGCCATGGCCAGATCGGGGGCGTCTATCTGGAGATCGGCACCTTCGACTGAAAGAATTGCACGATATTCCTTTGCAAGCTGTTTAGAAAGGTCGAAAAGGAATTCTTCATGATTATGATAGGCTTTTCCAGGGGGATAGAACACAGTTATTACTCCTGGTGAGGGTGCAGGGATGAATATTTTTGATGCCCCCTTCTTCTTTGCAATTCCTACTGAGTTTTCTGTCTCACCTCTTGCCAGCTTCTCTCCGGTGTAGACCAGTGGGCTTTCAATCTCCGCTAGATCAAATGCCTTAGCCTCAGAGATGACTTTTGCCATTGCCGGATTCGCCTCCGTTAGCTCCCTGTAAAAATCCTGAGAAAATTCCTGAGAGGATTTCCTTGAAGAGGAGAACCCTGAAAATCTGTTTGGAATATATGTTGTGTAGCCTGATTTTCGAACCTCTCCATTGCTGATCCAGTCAAGGCCGAATTCCAGTGAATCAGGATGCAGCTGGTCATCCATTGCAAACTCCTCACCTCTGTTTATAGCATCAATGTGAGATTCATCAATCTCCCCTGTCTTCGTTTTCCTGAGAAGTTCTTCTATTTCCGGTGTTCTGAAATAACTACCGGTCATTGTTGTCTTGAACATGAATAATGATTGAGCGGTATGATAAAAATGGTTATAGATATACTATTACTCTGGGTAATAGTATCTTTCCCAAGGCTTCAAAATTTTATTATCAAAAGGATGATCAGGTACATGTGAAAATACTGATAATGGGGGCTGATGGATATATCGGCTGGCCACTTTTGCTGAGGGAATCCTTAAAGGGGCATGAAGTTGCTGCCCTTGACAATTATTTTACAAGAAGGAGAGTTAAAGAAGTGGGCTCAGATTCTGTTTCACCCATCCTTTCTCTGTCTGCAAGGCTAAAGAAACTTTCATCCATAACCGGGATGGAATATCCGTTATACAGGGGGAATGCCAGCAATCCTTCCTTTCTGCTTAATTCTGTAAAGGAATTCAGGCCCGATGCGATTGTGCATCTTGCTGAGCAGAGGTCTGCTCCATATTCTATGCTTGGGCTGAAACAGGCTTCTGCAACAATGAGCAACAACATCATCAGCACAATGAATCTCATATATGCAGTTAAGGAATATGTCCCGGATGCCCACATACTCAAGC